>MWCE01000237.1 GCA_002069895.1 Bacteroidetes bacterium ADurb.Bin234
CCATAATTTACGAGTTCAACTATGATGTCGGTCGTATCGCCTGCCGTAGCAGTAGCTGTAGGACTGATAAATGTGGTTAATCCGGCATCGTTGGTAAATAGAGGTTCATAACAACCCATAAAGGTTGCTTTGGCGCGGGGATTTCCTAAAATATCTGATTTTACATAATCATTTCTATTACACATTATGGAAGCCCAATAGGTGGGTTTTACAAAATTCATGCTGTCAATAAACAGAGGATTAGCGTTTTGAGAATGTTGATTGTTCTGAGGGTATGCAGTTTTCCACCCGGATAAAGTTGAGTAAGTCGTGCCTTGATAGGCAATGTTGCCGTTTGTGTTATAATAATTATTATAATCAAGCGTATAGGATCCTGAAACATTAAAATAAACTAAATAAGCACATGTGCAATTTGAGTTTAATTGAGTGAGAATGTTATTTGAAAAATTTAAATTAGTGGAAGTGTTCTCAACACGAGCTATGTTAGATATTTGACCTTCACCTACATTCACAAAAGTGTTGTGAATACATTGCCATTGTCCGGAATTAATATAAAACATATTGGTAACATTACCTGATCCTACTTTAATAAGAGCATTGTTTGTAAACAAAACATTGGTGTTTGTTCCGTTATTGCTATAACATCCATAAAAATATGAAAAATAACCGAAGTCGCCTCGTATGATATTGTTTGAAATATCGGTAATAGTATTGCTAACACCATATGAATAATAAACATAAAGCCCGTATCCGTTTCCTCCACCGAAAATAGCAACCATTGGATCTTGTAGGATTTTGTTGTTTTTAATCTCGGCAACACGGGAATAACGACAATAAATTCCGTAATATATTATTCTTTGTAAGTTGTTGTTATTTATATTAATGTTATAAGTGCTCGATGAAGTACCGGATGAATATATGTAAATGCCGCCACTTCCAACGATGTTATTATTTAAGATAAATAGATTAGTGTCTAATGATGTTTCGGAAATAATAGTCATGATATCGGTTGAAGTAGTCGTGCTTGGTGTATTTTTTGATACTTCCAGATGATTGTTTTGAATGCTAATGTTTTTGTTGCTATTTTGTAATCTTATGCCAATAGAGTTTGTTCCACTAGCATTGTTTTTAACCGTTATATTTTTTATAATAATATTATTTGTGTTCGATAAGGTAATCACCGGTGTGGATGAAGAACTTTGTATGATAACAGATGAAGAATCTCCATTTGCAGAAGTGATTGTTAATGTATTAGCTTCACTTGTACCGTGTATACTAGGGATGATTATGTTCTCATTATAAACACCGGGATTAATGGAAATGATTGTTGGGGTTGAAACACCACAATAAGAAATAACATCCAAAGCTTCTGAAATAGTTGAAAAATCAGCAGAACTGCCTCCTACAGTATAAACACTGTTGATGATGGATTTGCATCCGAAAGGATTAATATGAACCGTATCATTTAATGGATTTATGTCTGATTGACCGTTTAGTAGGGAAGTATAGATGCTGATGGTGTTTTCTCCTGCCATAGGAATGAAATTATCTAAAGTTATTACACTTGTGCTGTCGCCCATTGCCAAGGGTGTTCCTGTCCATAGATAGTTTTTTAAAGTGCCATTGACTTTATAATATATATGGATGGAATCAATAGCAGTTGCTCCCATATTCATGATGGTGATTTTGATAGGGGAATTAATGCCTGCAGTAATGTCATGTGAAGGAGAAATTAAATTCAATATTCTAATGTCATAAGTGGGAGGAATATAATCATGGTAAGCTCCCATCGTTGTTATAGCTTGTCGAAGTGTATCCTGTTTATCATTCATTACCGAATTGATTCTTGGGCAAATTAAACCTATACCATCTGTCTCCAATGAAAATGAAGCTATATTGGGATAGTTCGGGTAAGTACTAACAGAATGAATATCTTGTCCTGTTATAAAATGCCAGTCTTCTAAGGTAGCTGCATCACTACCCGCAAAACCAACATAACTTTGATTATAATAATTATTGTAATCCATTTTTAGTGTTTGACCGAGATAGTCTACACCATTGTAAATATAAATGGGATATGCACTTGGATTGAGCAGATGAAGATTATTGTTTCGAATGTTGACTGGTAAACCTGCACTTGCACCTATATATAGGGCTCTCGCTACTCCATTACCCCCCATGAAAACAGAATTGTGAAAGATATTAACCCTACTATAATTAATATACATACCGTAATAATTATAACGTGTATACACAATGATTTGGTTGTTGCATATTAAACCGGGTGTTGTGGTGTTACGATAGTTTAAATACTGACAAATCATCCCATAAGGATATAAAATGTTTTGATTTGTAATGCGAATGTTGTTTTTTTCTATTACAGATGCATTACAATAAGTTACGTAGCAACCATAAAAAATAGATGAATAATTTATTGTTCTGGCTGTTATGCTGTTATTCGAAAAACTGTTTAAACTAAGATAATAACAATAAATGCCTCCTTGGTATGTTTCGCTAACGATGTTGTTCTTTATCGTAATATTGGGTGAATAATTATTATAATTCGTACCATATAAATAAATGCCGTAATAGCCTCCTTTTATAGTGTTATTTGAGATGATTATCGTATTGGTTGTAGACGAAGAATTGGCGCGATATATACCGGATTGACTTGAACTGTAGCCCGTAGTGCTGGCTAATATAATACAACTATCAATCAATAAATTATTACACGTTCCAGTTATTTCAACACCTTTGGTTCCGTTAACGGCATTTAGCGTGATGTTTTTAATGACTAAATTTTTAACATTATTAAGTGTAAGTGCAGTCCCGTTTGATGTTATGCTAACGTCATTTGCACTTTTAGAATTTGAAATAAATGTGATGGTGTCATTGCTCCCTTGGTTAGGTATACCTGAGGAAAAATCGAGATTAGCTGCTGTATATGTTCCGGATAATATATTAAAAGTTACATTTCCTGATATCCCGTTGGTAGTTAATGCCGACATGGCTGAAGCTATAGTCGTATAGTTTCCTCCACTGCCTATTGTGTAGCTGCCTTGTAATGTTTGAGCATACATTGTATAATTTATTGTTATAAAAAGAGCTAAAATTGTAAATTTTAATTTTTTCATTTTCTTTATTATATATTTAGAGTATTGATTAAATGAGGTTAATGGATTTTTTTAGTGATATATTTATTATTATAATTAATAAGTTTAATTATCAAGTTTATTACATATAAAATATAGGAGAAAGTAAATTTTATACAATGAAATATTAGTTAATAAATAGCTGATTTGTAAAAGAATTATTAATTAAAAGTAAGAAAATCATATGCGTCGTGTTTTATTTTTTTAAAACTTTTATTGTTTTTACAAAATGATTGTCTTCAAATATTTGTAAAAAATACACTCCTTTTTCTAAGTGAGCCAAAGAAAGTTTTGTGTTTGAGCTACTTGTAACACCCTGATTTATTTTTTCCCCTTTTATGTCAAATATGGAATATGTATATGTTTTATTTTCAGGGACGGATAAGGTTACATGATCTTGTGTGGGATTGGGAAACAATGTGATTGATGTTGCTTCGGAATGGTCTTCAACGTTGAGTGTGGATGTTATAAATAATTGTTTAGCAGCAGATGATCCACATTGATTGGCAGCGGTAACAGATAAAATGCCGTTTCCTCCAACTGGAATAAACAAGTTGCACGTATCGGTTTTATTGTTTTTGTTTATTGTCCAATACAAATTAGAAATATACCAATGATATTCGGTAGCATCATCTTCTGCCGAATTAATACGGTATACATAATTTCCTATATTGTTAACAATAGTATCACCAATTATTTGCGAAGGTCGTTCAGGGATTTCGATAACAGATAAGTATAATGTTATTATACTGTCTTTTTCTTCATCGGTTTTAAAGGGAATACTATAGGTGCCTTCGTCATAAAATAATTGATTTGAATGAAAATAAGGCAAATCATAACGACAAATAGTGTCGTAAACACTCATTCTAATAGTATCAGATTCGCTTTGTTGAATGATGAATGTATGATTGTTTGAACGGTTAAGTGTATGAGCGTTAAAGTGAGATAGGAGTAAAAATGAAAAAATAACGCATATATTAAAAAGCTTACATTTTCTCATGACTTATATGATTTTATTAAACATATATTTTTTTTATATAACGTATAATACAAATAAAAGTTTTATTTATTTTAATTATATTTATATAAAAAAATTATATCTCATTAAATTATATAAAATCAATGAAATGAGAAGTGTAATTATTAACAAAATGTTGTTAATTCAACTGTAAATTCAAGGTTGTTAAAAAATCGTTGTTAATATTATTTACTTATTCTTTTTACATTCCGTTTGATGATTGTTATTTGCCTTTATATCATCCGCATCGTAGCCTAATTTTGCAATAAACCGTCGGATTTGATCCGGATTTGTTTTTTTTGGATTGTAAACAACTTTTACTTTCGAAGTGGATAAGTCGTAGACTACATCTTTTATTCCCTTTTCAAAAGCTAGTTCGTTTTCGATTTTGTTTTTGCAAGTTTCACAATGTCCGTTGGTTTGGATGATTATTGTTTCACTTTTGTTTTTTTTGTCTTGAATTTCACTTTGTTGAGCTTGTAATGTACAACTCAGCGTTAATAATGTGATGATGCTGATTAAATACTTAATTTTCATTTTTTCATTTATTAAATTGTTGATGTATTATATTTTAAGGTAAAGCGTAAGCCGCCATAAAGCATTATGCCGTCAATTGGTCCCCAAATGATAAATGAATCAAAATATTTTCCAAATGGATCATCGGCTGCAATAACGGGATGTGGTTGCATATAATTAGTGATATTTTCTGCTCCTACATAAATATCAATGTATTTGAATTTTTTTGTTATCTGTGCATTCAAGGTGAAAAAATTAGGTGAATGGCTTGGTTTTCTATATTGTTCAGGATTGGTTGCAGTTGATGGGAGTCTTTGTTTTCCATGTAGTTGACCACTAACAGTGAATTTCCATTTTTCGAATTTAGTAGCATAGGAAAGACTAACTAATGCTTTGTGTTTGCTGTTTAAAGCTTTTTCCATCAATTTACCGTCGATTTCTTGCACGACATAATTCAATCGATATGCACTTATAATTTCCCATCCTTTGAAAGGATAAAGCATTAATTCAATTTGAGCAGAATGAGCATATGATTTGCTGCCTTTGGAATTATAAAAATAAACGTATTGTGTGTTTCTGTCAACATTTATAATGGTTTGATTGATAAAGTCTGTGTAAAAGTAATCCAAGATTAAAGTCGACTCTTTGCCTTTTATTTTAAATACTTGTGTAAAGCTTGCTCCGGCATTCCAGGCTTCTTCGGCTTTTATGTTTTCCTCAATCACAAAATTACGCGATGAATTCAAAAGTGAAGTGTTTTCAATGTAAACATTAGGAGAACGATAACCTTTACCTGCCGACACACGAAGTGAGGTGTTTTTCAACATTTGCCATTTCATATGGAGGCGAGGAGTAAGGAACAGTCCGTATATACTGTGAATATCGGCCCGCATACCGGCAATGGCAACGAATTTTTCATCTAAAATAAAGCTGTATTGAGCAAATACACCCGGTACGGATTCCAGTCGGAAGGAGTTCGTATCGTTAAAGTTTTCTTCGTAACCGTCAATTTGATAGCTAAAACCGGCATTGATTTTGTGCCTGTCGTTTTTATCGAGGAAATTCTCGTAAAAAATGTTTGCATAAGCACTTAATTGCCGGTTATGCAATGTTTTCAAACCATAAAAAGCATCGAAATCATGAAAAGTGAAAGAAACAATACTTGCCAAGCTTTCATGTTCCCCCGGCAACAGGAGTCCGTTTTTTGATATAATATTCATGCGATGTGTGTTAATGCCTAATCCGTAAGCATTTTCACTGAGGTAATCTTTATGCTTGTCGAACTGCATTTGACCTCCCTCGCGGGTTTCGTAAAGATAGGATACCATAGTCCTTCCTTCCATTTTATTTGGGATGGCATAATCCCAACGGTTCATGAAGTTTAATTGCGTATTAAGCGGTGCATCCATAAAACCGTCGGCATTGTGGTCGCTTTTTAAAAATTGATTTTCGAAATGGAAAAGAAACATGGTGCTGCTGTTTTCTTTTACTTGGATGCGTGAATTGAAATTTAATTCCGTTTTCATCATAGAATTAACAAAAGCATTGATAAATATCTTTTCTTTATTGGTTTCGGGTTTTTTATAGTTCACATCAATTTGTCCGGTAATGGATTCGTATCCGTTAATCACCGAAGAAGTTCCTTTGGAAATATTGATGGATTCCATCCATGAGCCGGGAATATACATTAAGCCGAAAGGAGCTGATAATCCTCTGATATAGGGAGTGTTTTCTAACATGATTTGGGTGTAAATGCCGGCTAAACCGAGCATTTGTATTTGT
This sequence comes from Bacteroidetes bacterium ADurb.Bin234, assembly GCA_002069895.1. Taxonomy (GTDB): domain Bacteria; phylum Bacteroidota; class Bacteroidia; order Bacteroidales; family WCHB1-69; genus UBA5266. Next base: position 6,469 of record MWCE01000237.1, read on the forward strand.
TTTGCTCCGCTAATGGCATCGGAATAACTCACATCTACACTGAGGGTGCTTTCAAAACTTTCCGATAAGTTGCAACAGGCGGCTTTGCGCAGTCCTTCGGTTGTGATGCTTTGCGTAAGTATGGGCCGGGATGAAATAAAAGCCGATTCATCAGATGTTACGGTAACACCGCTTATTTCTTTCCCTTTTTGTAATAAGATTTGAATCTTGTTTTGGTTTTGTTCAATTTCGATCGTATCGCTTTGATAACCCATGAAACTCACTACTAATTTGTTTTCATTGTTTTTCCGAGGAAGAATGAATTTCCCGTCGTCGTTGCTCAGGGTTCCCGTGGTTGTATTCAACCAATAGACGGCAGCACCGCTAATTGTTTGTTTGTTACCGGCATCAATTTGTTCGAAAATTTCACCTTCAACACTTTGTCCGTTTAAAGTAAGGTTAGCAATGATGAATAATATTAAGATTTTATATTGTTTATAAGTATACATTTTCTTTATGATTAATTTATTAAAACTTATTTATTCCAATATGTCATAGCAATGACATTATTTCATTTAAAATAAGTAAATAAATTAAGCGTAAAGGATTTGCAGATGATTGGCAATAAGGAATAAAGAACCGCCTTGTTTAAGGGGAGGGATTTCAGTGAGGGGAGGTGCTTTGTTGAAAGAGGTAACGATTAAATGTAGTGCTTCCATATCGCTAAAAGATTCAATTACCGCAAAGGGATATGCAAAAAAATGATCTAACGAAAAGGAAGCGGGTTGATCGTATAATAATTCTATTTTGAAATATTTAAAATTTGAAATACAACAATTTGTATGACAATGATGTTTTGCGTCTTTTCCTTCTTGTTTGTACGGTAAGCAGCAATTATGTGTTGATTGTGTGTCATTAGTGCTGCAAGTATGGTGGTGTTCGTAAGCCGAAGCTTCGCAGCAATCGGGGTGATTTAAAAGGTAAATTTTATCGCTTTTACAGTGTTCGCAATGATGAATCGAAAAACAAATACCGATGCTGTAAGTAATAAAAAGTGCCAATGCGCATACGGTAAAAATTTTTCGAATGATTCTCATTTTTTTATTGAACAATAAAATTATGGTTTGAAGTATACAAATAATGTTCCATTTTTTTATTTTTATTCACTATTGTCCGATAAAAAATTCCGATATTGTTACAGATTCTTCACTTTGCTTCGTTACATTCAGAATGACAATGGAATTTGCAAAAGATAAAATTAGCATCAACATGAGTAAGCTTGCAGATTTTTCGCTTCGTTCCCTATTCTTTAAACCAAAAAAATATAATTTTCCTCTATAAATTTTAAAAGAAATTTTTATCCGTCTGTGTGTAATTGGATAATTTCATGTACATTTGCAGAACTTAAAAGAAATAAAAAACACAAACATTTTGGGATATTACCATAGATTTTATTAAAAGCATCGCATTAAATAAATCAACAAAAACAAAATTCTTTCAATTTGAAATAAATGTACAGCATCATTAGTCGTGCGTTATATTTTTGTTAATTAGAAATGAAAATGACCCTAAGCATAGGCTATCTATCGGTCTGCATCGTTCATTGTTAAGGTGGGCACCCACACCCCCCAAAGGAAGGCATAAACGGAAATGAAACAAAGCAGCGAGCGAAGCTAAGGTGGGCACCTTAACAATAGAGTTTACTTTTCAGTTTTTTTAAGGTAATCGGTTGCCTATTGGTTGTTGATTTGCAGCATATTACTTATTATGAACATAAATTTTCTCCATCATTTATCACTAATTGGGATAATTTTACCCATCTTATATTTTTAAAAGTAAAACCATATTTCGGTAGTTCGCAAGACAAGGCGCTGATAAAGGATCAATTAAAAAATAAGAAACTGTTGGATTATATCGGACAATAGTGATATTATAATTTAATTTAACTGTTTTCAGATTTTTGTCGGACAATCATAATTTTTATTCCATAATTTTGAATTTAATAAAAACGAAAACAACATAAAGCATGTTTAAGCAAAATTAACTTTCAATAATAATACATGTAATATGATTACATACAGAAAGATAAATCGATTAAGTGAAAAACAAAAAAAATGAATGTAAGAAGGTTTTTGTAAGGAAAAAATTACGATATTTGCAAACTTAAAATTTATATATAAATAATAATAAAAAGAAATTTATGCCAGCAAGAATCAGATTACAAAGACGTGGTAAAAAAGGACAACCTTTTTATCATATTGTAGTAGCCGATGGTCGTGCACCTCGAGATGGACGTTTTATTGAAAAGATTGGCACTTATAATCCTTTAACCATTCCGGCAACTATCGAACTAGATTTTGAAAGAGCCCTCCATTGGGTAAACTGTGGTGTGCAACCCAGCGATACCGTACATGCTATTTTACGCAGAGAAGGTATTTATATGAAAAGACACCTGATGGGTGGTGTTCAAAAAGGAGCTTTTGATGAAGCGGAAGCCGAAAAGCGTTTTGAGGCTTGGAAAACCGAGAAAATTCGCAAAATCAATGATTACAAATTAGAAATTCTTAACAAAACCAAAGCCGAAACCAAAAAACGTTTGGAAGTTGAAAACAAAGTGAAAGAAGCTAAAGAAGCTGTTTTAAACGAAAAACGTTTGGCTGAATTGGAAAAGGAACGTAAAATTAAAGAAGAAGCCGAAGCAAAAGCCGCTGCGCTTAAAGCTGAAAAAGAAGCAAAAGAAGCTGCCGAAAAAGCTGAAGCTAATGTAACAACAGATAATGTTGAAGTAAATGAAGATGTTAAAACAACAGAAGTAGACGAAAATCAAGAAACTGTTGTTGATCAAACATCCGAAACTCCTGAAGACAATATCCAACCGGCTGAATAAAAATGCTTAAGGGATATTATTATCTCGGCAAAATCACCAAAGTTTTTGGATTAAAAGGAGAATTATTGGTTTATCTTGATACGGATGAACCTCATAAGTATAAAACAATGGAATCGGTTTTTTTTAATCTAAATGAAGAACCGGTTCCTTTTTTTATTCAATCCCTTAAATTTAAATCGGATCATCAACTTATTATTCAGTTTGAAGATATTGATGAACACAATGCAAATCAATACATTGATACCCTACTGTATTTACCCCTCGAAATGTTGCCGCCACTGAGTGGTAATAAATTCTATTATCACGAAATCAAAGGATTTAAGATTATTGATGAACAATACGGTGATTTGGGCGTTTGTGTTGATGTGTTAGAATATCCTCATCAAGCTATTTTTCAAATTAATCATCCCAAAGGCGAAATCTTAGTCCCCATTGTGGATGATGTTATAATAAATGTGGATAGAACTAACAAGATTATCCATATTCAAGCTCCCGATGGATTGGTGGAAGTGTATATTGGGAATCAATAATTGAATTTTGATCTTTACCAAGAATAGGAAACGGTATTGTTTAATGCAACATTTGTATAAACAAGATAAAATGGTAAATAGTAATACATTTATTAGTTAATGTTTTGAAATAAAATTTTTTTTTATACATTTGCACATTAATTTATTATTCAAATTAAAACCCGATAGTATGATGAGAATAGTATTGTCAGTTATTTTTTTTATGGTAATAAGTAATGTTTCTTATTCACAAATTACCAAGAACCTAACATTGCTCAATTCAAAAGAGCTTATTGAGAAAGGAATAGCAAAATTTGATGCCGAGAACTATGAAGAAGCCGAAGCGCTTTTTAAAGAAGTGCCCGTAGGTGATACACTATATTATACCGCTCAATATGAGCTTGCATATGTGTATTCACGTCAAAAACGTTATGAAGAAGCTTTGGAATTATTTAAAAAAATGCTGGAAGACAAAAGCGGCGAAATGAACTACAGTTTGATTTATACCCAAATGGGTATTATTTACAGTGAAAGAAATCAACTGGCGAAAGCTATTGAAGTGTTTGATAATGCATTGAGCTTATATCCCTATAATTATGGTTTGCATTTCAATAAAGGAATAGTATATCAAAAAATGGAAGACTATGAAAAAGCCATGCAATGTTTTGAAAAATCGCTTTTATGCTATCCGTTTCACCAAACAAGTCATTATCAATTAGGAATTTCTTATATAAAACAACGTTGTTATATTCCCGGTATACTGGCATTGAATTATGCCATTATGATTTATCCTTCATCACCCGTTGCAATGAATGCATTATATACATTAAATGATTTATACGTAAATGGTTTTGACCAATATAATGAAGATAATTCTTATAAAGCTTCCGATGCCATGTATAACTGGAATAAGAAATACCTGAAATTGGAAAGTTTAGTCAAGTCGAATTTTGCCCTAAACAAAAAATTTAAAAAGAAAAGTAAAATCAACCATATGATTATTACTCAAAACCAATTTGTTTTCGAAAACCTAACACAAAATGCTTTGTCGAAGACGATAGAAGAACAGTTATATGTTCCCTATTTTCAAATGATAGTAAAAAATAAAAAAGATTATGAAGTGTTTTCGCATTTGTTGGTAAGTAATACCAATATAGATGAAGGAAAGGTAAATGCAAAAGCGATGAAAATGGAAAAAGATTTTGATGCTTTATGGTCACGTAGCTTGGATATGTTAAAGCAAGTAATGGAAATCGGTTTAGGAATTCAAAATGAAAAACCATTCTATTATCAATATAATGAAAAGTATTTACAGGCATTTGGAGGATATGTTTTAAATGAGAAAAAAGAAAAGGTCTATGAAGGGCATTGGATTATTCTGGATGATGAAGGAAGCGTGTTGAGAGAAGGTAAGTATGAAAACGGTATTGCCAACGGATTATGGAAAGCTTATGATGAAAATGCAAATGTTGTGAATGAATATATAATGAAAAACGATACCATCAATGAAACGGCTTATGTGTATTTTAGCCATGATAAAAAAGTTGAAGCAAAACAATTGAAAATGGAAGTTCCTTTTATTGATGGGAAAATCAATGGTGTAAGAAAAATTTACAACCGTTCCGGCATTTTGATTGAACATTCTTCTTGGTTAGATGATTGGTTTGACGGGGAATATCTTGATTATTATTCTCAAGGAAGTCTTAATGCTAAAGCGAATTATAAAAAAGGTGAATTAACAGGCGAATTCTATGCTTATTACCCCAATGGAGATTTGAAAACCAAGTTGTTTTATGCAGAGAAGGATAAAGAAGGGACTGCTGTGTATTATTATCCAAACGGAAACATTGAAAGTGAAGGGAAAATAATGAATCATATCGCTGTTGGAAAATGGAATCATTATTATTATTCAGGTAAATTAAATGCTGAATCATTTTATGATAATCAAGGTAAAGAAACCGGTAAGTGGACTTATTACAATAGAGACGGTATATTGCTTGGTGAAACTTTTTTTGAAAACGCTAAAAAACAACAAGAGCTTGTTTATGCTTTAGACGAGAAACTATTATATAAATTAATGTATAAGAACGGAAACTTATCGGAAATCATAACTTATCAAGCGGATGGAAGTATAAGAAATAAGTATACGGCTACTTCCGATAAATTATTTAAAGCCGACATTTATATGATAATTAACGAAATGGAGTTTTTATATAAACAAATATCCCTTAATGCAAAAGGCGAAAAACATGGCTTGCAAATTGAATATGCTCCTCATGGTGAAATAATAAGTGAAATGAATTATATAAATGATAAACTCGATGGAAATGTCAAAGAATTCTATCCTAATGGTAATATTAAAAGCTTCATGCAATGCAAGTCGGGAGATTATGAGGGCGTTTACATTCGCTATTATGCAAATAATACGGTAGCAGAAGAAGGCTTGTTTAAAGACAATCAAAGGTTGGGGGCTTGGTATACGTATTATATGGACGGTAATTTACAATCTTTAAATATCTATAATAATGATTTGCCCGTAAGTAAAACAAATTATTTTCCCGATGGAAATTTATCGGTCGAAAGTTTTTATAAGAATGGATTGTTATATAAAATGAATTTCTATAATGATAAAAACGAAATATTTAAAACGGATACTTTTGTCGATGGAAATGGAATTGTTTATAATTATTATTTAAATGGAAATCCCGAAACCGAATGTAAGATTGTTGCCGGTAATTTTAAAGATACCTGTTATTGGTATTCCTTTGAAGGGAAACAATTACATACCGCATTTTATATGGAGGATGATGTTGATGGTATCTTGATGGCTTATAATCCTATTGACCAGCAAAATGTTAAATCAAAATTGAATTATGTAATGGGAAAACTCGATGGCAGGTCTGTTGTTTATCATGACAATACTAAGCCTTATATTGAAGCTGATTTTGAATACGGTCAATCTCAAGGTTTATATAAAGTATATCATGAAAACGGAAAACTTAATATTGAAGGGAATTATTCCGACGATATGCGAAATGGGCTTTTTACATGTTATGCCGTTGACGGAAAAACCGTTATGTATCAAATCTATTATTTTAATGATCAACCTTTGAGTTATGCTTTTATGGATAAAAACGGAAATATATCGGACTTCAAACCAATGGTAAAGGATAAATTAAATATCATATCTTATTATCCTAATGGAACTGTTTCCTGCAATATTAACTTTGAAAACGGTTTATATCAACAACAGTATATGTCGTATTATCCAAATGGAAAGCTCTTTGAAGAAACTAATTACAAAAACCATTTCAAACATGGTGAAAGTAAATCCTGGTATGAAAACGGAAAACTCAAATCTTCTTTCAATTATTATTATGGTACTTTGAATGGAACTTGTATTGAATATTATGATAACGGTAAAATATATCAAGAAACTACTTACGTTGAAGATAATTTACATGGAACTGTAAAACGATATAATAAGAACGGGAGTTTGATTATAACGCAAGAATGGTTTTACGGAAACAGAATCAAATAATAAAACACAATATAAATAATAAATAAATTTAAAATGAAGAGAATAAGTTTGTTGATAAGTATTTTTTTCTTTTTGAGTACTTTGGTCGCTCAATATGATGTTGATTTAAAAATGTATGATTTTAAAGAAATTCCCAATTTAAGTGAAAAAGAAGATGCCCGATATAAGAATGAAGGTGTTGTTGCTTTGTATTACAATCGTATACTTGACTATCGTTATGAAAATGATAAAATTGAATTATGGGAATGTTATCATATAACGGTAAAAGTTTATTCTTCTGAAGCCTTGGCTGATTATCATAAATTCTACCTGCCTACTATTAAAGATGAAGATATCATTGAATGTAAAGGGCGATATATCGATAAAGATGGAATTGTTACCCAATTATCCAAAAATGATTTGGTTGAAAGAGAAGAAGATGAGAAAAAGAAAAAGATTTTGGTTTTTCAAACCGTGGATACCAACGGAATTTTCGATTATTTTTATATAGTTCGAAAAACAAATATCATCGAAAACGGGACCTATTATATACCTGGTTTTATTTCTGTTAAAAAGGCTGAGTTTATGGTTATTTTACCTGAATATTTAAAGGCTGAATTTTCGGTTTATAATGGTTTACTACCTGTTGTTGATACGCTCATCGAAAGCCGAAAAAAACGATATGCTTATACATATGTTGAAAATTCACCGAAAATTACTTCAGAAACAGTAGCGTTTCCGGATGCACATGAACCTCGTATTGAATTTGTTTTAGCCTATAATTATAGTCGTAACGGAATGAGGATAAATACGATAAATAATGTTAAGGATAATTTATACAGTAACATTGCCATGCTTGAGAAAGCCGAAATTTCTGCTTTAAAAAAATATGCATCAAACATTCCGGTTGAAAAAAATATGAGTGAATTGGAAAAAATTAGAACCATTGAAAATTACTTGAAAAAAGAAATACAATATGTGTCTATCAATAATTCACAATTTTATGACATTACATCTATATTAAATAATAAATATGCCAATACGATTGGACTGACAAAAATATATTATTATTTGTTTAATCGATATAAAATCAACCATACATTGGTTCTAACGACCAATAAAACACTTAAAACATTTGATAAACATTTTAACGGTTCCAATTTTATGCATGAAATATTATTCTATTTTCCTAATCTTGACATGTATTTATCTCCTGACTATATGGGGCTTCGTGTGGGATTAACTCCTTCTATAATGACAGGTCAAGACGGATTGTTTTTAGAGACAATAACCGTGGGCAAAGTAACTTCTTTTCTTCCTAGTTTTAATAAAATTGCAGCCTTACCCGTGGAAATGTCGGGTGATTCAATTGATGTTTACTTAAAACTAAATATGGAGAAGAAAAATATATCCGGTAATCTTACCCGCATCTTAACAGGATATTATGCCGTAGGACTACAATCCAATTTTGATGATATGGAAAAAGAAGATAAAGATGAAATTATTGATCATTATTTATCTTTGGGAACAGAAAGTATTAACGTGGATGAAGTGAATGTGAAGAATGCTTCGATAGAAGATATTCTTATTAAACCGTTTGTTATGAATGCGGTTGTTACCGATTACTATTTACCTGAATTTAAAGAAAACGAAATTATTATACCAGTAGGAGTTTTCATTGGACGTCAAAGTGAGTTTAAACAAGAAAACCAACGCTTGCTTCCTGTCGAACGAAAATTCAAATCCCATTATTATCGCTGCATTAAAATCGAAATTCCACAAGGTTATGATTGTAACGACTTCCAATATTTAAATATTGAAGTTTTCGATACAGAGCAGGCGGAAAATGCAAATGCTATGTTTCGTTCACAAGTAAGAAAAGAAGGGAATCATATCATTATCACTTGTTTTGAATACTATAATCAATTGTATTATCCAGTCGAGTCCTACAAATCTTATCAAAGTGTGGTGAATGCCGCCGCCGCTTTTAATAAATGCAAATTAAACTTTTATAAGAAATAAATTATTGAATTTTATATAGCAAATATCAAGATATGAAAAAGTTATTCTTTTGTTTATTCGTCCTTTCTATAAATTTTGTTTATGCTCAAAAACCTGCCAAATATTGGATACAATTTAAAGATAAACAAAACAATGGATATTCAATTCAAAATCCGGATGCCTTTTTATCGACGCGTGCTATTACAAAACGCAATCGTTTCAATATTCCGATTACCGAACAAGATTTACCCCTTAATAAAGAATATATCCTGCAGGTATTAAATCTCGATACAACCATGTTATTGCTTACCCAATCGAAATGGCTGAACGGGATAACGGTTTATTGTGAAAAGGAAAATGTTCTATCTGTAATTCAGTCGCTTCCATTTGTTAGTTTTGCAGAGAAAACAATTGCATTAAAAGAAAAGGAAGAGCGATGCAATGAAAATTTTCAATTTAGGTCACATTCCTTACCAATTAATCTTGCTAATAATAAAAAAGATACATGCTTTTCGGAATTGGATTATGGTAAAACAACAGATCAAATCAGATTGCACAATGTGCATTGGTTGCATCGTTTAGGGTATAGAGGCGAAGGTATGTGGATGTGTGTACTTGACGGAGGATTTAATAATGTAGATTCTGTCCGTCATTTTGAATTGTTGAGGCAAGAAAATCGCTTGTTGGGAATTCGGAACTTTGTTCAACCCTGTGTGAATCCGCTTCGAAAACACAACCATGGTACATACGTACTTTCTTGTATTGCTTCCGAAGTACCGGGTGAAATGATAGGAACAGCCCCGAAAGTTAGTGTCTTTTTGGCTCAAACCGAAGACGGTCGAACGGAACATAAAATTGAAGAAGATAATTGGGTGGCTGCCTTGGAATGGGCCGACAGCCTGGGTTGTGATGTTATCAATTCATCCGTAGGATATACCAAGTTTGATGATTCGACGCAAAAAAGAACAAAATATGATTTAAACGGAAAAACAAGCCGTGCTTCACAAGCAGCTTCTCTGGCAGCCTCCAAAGGTATTATTGTATGCAATAGTGCAGGTAATGCCGGAAGAGGACCCTGGAAATATATAGGTTGTCCTGCCGATGCTACAGATATAATTACTGTTGGAGCTGTTGATATGCAGAGAAATAAAACCGATTTTTCATCTATTGGTCCCACTGCCGATGCTCGCATAAAACCCGATGTTTGTGCACTTGGCAAAGCTGTTTATATTGCCAATCCTTACGGAAAATCTTCCCGTGCCGATGGTACTTCTTTTTCATCCCCATTGCTGGCAGGTATGTTAAGTTGTTTGTGGCAAGCTTTCCCCGAAAAAACTGCCTTTCAAGTGATGGATGCTATTCGAAAAAGTGCAAGCCAAGCCGAAACACCCGACAGTTTATTAGGTTATGGTATAGTCGATTTATGGAAAGCTTATAATCTCTTATTACAACCAACATCTACTTATGACTCAAGCGGCAACCTTCTGATGACCGTATCCATTCCTTCTTTTGTGTATCAGTACGAACCTTTTAAAATCACCATTCATTCTGCTATTAAAATCAAAATTGTTATGCAAATAACATTAAGGAACGGACAAATAGCCAATACCAAAGAATATAAAATAAAAAAAGGGAAAAATGTATTAAAAATAAAAACTTTTCCGAGCTTACAACAAGAGGAATACGGCTTTGTTGATCTTCGTCTGAACGGTTATGAAGTGGATTATCATTATGTTTTCGGTATTGAAAAACAGAAAGGGGAGTAAATATATGTTATGTGTTAGTAAACTAACTAAATAAACATATAAATTTAAATAAATTCCTGACTTTTTTTATAAAATATAAGTATACAATGATAAAGATAAAACTTTTTGGATGTATTATTAAGATTGAAGAATTGATATTTACAGGCGAATCGGACCTATTGCTTACATTAAGCAAAAAAAATATAAAAAAACGGTTGAGATAATGCTTGTATTTTATTAATATGTGTTTTTATTTCATTAAAAAAGATTATGTTTTAAAAGGAAGCGGATAAAAACAATTACGAATTCTGAAGATACAAGCCGATAAATATAGCAGAACCCCGCAGGGGTGATATTGTTGTAGACTTTTTGTAGGTATTATCCAGATTGAAGAATTGATATTTACAGGCGAATCGGACCTATTGCTTACATTAAGCAAAAAAAATATAAAAAAACGGTTGAGATAATGCTTGTATTTTATTAATATGTGTTTTTATTTCATTAAAAAAGATTATGTTTTAAAAGGAAGCGGATAAAAACAATTACGAATTCTGAAGATACAAGCCAATAAATATAGCAGAACCCCGCAGGGGTGATATTGTTGTAGACTGATTTATGTTCAGTATTAAGAAACCCCGCAGGGGTGATATTATATATGATGATACCGAAAATGTGTTTATACAATAATGACACCCCTACGGGGTTTGGGATGTATTCATATTGATTGTTTCTACAATAATGACACCCCTACGGGGTTTGGGTGTATTCATATTGATTGTTTCTACAATAATGACACCCTACGGGGTTTGGATGTGTTCATGTTGAGGCGTTTTGATAGTTTGAGCGTTTTTTTATTTTATTGTTTATACATCTTCTTTGAGCTTTTGTTAGGATAAACGCAACGAATTAAAATCGGCATGTTTTGCTGAACAAAGTCAAAGGTTCCATTTTTTAACGGAAGGATATCTATTATTTAAAAAAAATAATATCACCTCAAAAAAGATTTAACCATATTTTAGGTGTTTAATTAAAAAATTAATTAGCAACTATTAATCTGTTAGTGAAATATGTTTACTTGGGACATTTAAATAATGTGTAATTTTGCGCCTACATTATTAAATAAGAATACATGCAACATTTAGTTGATAAATTATTGAAAAACAAGACTCTCACAAAAGAAGAGTTTGTTCAATTGATAGCCGGACGTAATCCTGAAACCAGCGAATATTTATTTAAAAATGCCCGCATGGTAAGAGAGAAAATATATGGTAAAGATATATATATACGTGGCTTAATCGAATTGACCAATTATTGTAAAAACGATTGTTATTATTGCGGCATACGTCATGCAAACAAAAACGTGTCACGCTATCGACTCAAAAAGGAACAAGTATTGGCATGTTGTGAGCAAGGATATCGTTTGGGATTCCGTACTTTTGTTTTACAAGGAGGGGAGGACCCTTATTATAATGTAAATCGGATGACGGATATTATTCGCAGTATCAAACAAAGGTTTCCTGATTGTGCCATTACTTTATCATTGGGAGAAAATACTTATGAGACATATGAAGCCTATCGCAAAGCCGGTGCCGACAGGTATCTTTTACGTCATGAAACAGCCAATCCTTTGCATTATGCCAAACTTCATCCCTCGATTATGTCGTCGGAAAACAGGAAGCGTTGTTTGTATGATTTAAAAAGATTAGGATTCCAAGTAGGAAGCGGTTTTATGGTAGGGTCGCCTTTTCAAACCGTTGAACATTTAGCCGAAGATCTGTTGTTTTTAGCTGAATTAAATCCCCATATGGTTGGAATAGGCCCTTTTATTTCACATCATGAAACACCCTTTGCCAATGAAAAAAGCGGAACATTAGAGTTGACATTGTTTATGTTGGCTATACTTCGCCTGATGTTTCCTTCTTTGTTAATTCCTTCCACTACCGCTTTAGGAACCATCGATCCTTTTGGCAGAGAACAAGGAATACTGTCGGGAGCCAATGTGGTGATGCCCAATTTATCACCTTTGGATGTGAGAGAAAAATATATGATTTATGATAATAAAATCGCTACCGGTTTGGAATCGTCGGAATATCTTCATATGTTAAAAGAACAAATGCGTAAAATAGGCTATGAAGTTGTGGTTGCTCGTGGTGATTATAAAAAACAATAAAGTTAATACGTTTTAAAATAGAATATATATATCATATTAAAATACAAAACAATAAACCATTTACTAATAAATAACTAACCTTAGGCTAATATTTTGAAATGTATATTTTATGTATTTGCTAATCAGTCTTCTCAAAAAGTTGGCGCCAACTTTGAATGATGTTGGCGCCAACTTTATATGGATTTGACGCTAACTTTGATTGAAGTTAACGCCAAATTCACTTAACGGCTAATGATCGGAATATAACTTTCCTCTTTTCTAAATGTAATTTATTAAGAATTGAACAATAAAACAATGGTTGTTTGCTGTTGGTTAAAGCAAATTATATCTATAAAAAAAACTGTCCGAAGAGGCTCCGGACAGTAGATAAATGATTAAATTTAAAATTTTATTATTTCTTCTTTTCAGGGTATTGATAAACGCTCACGTAATGTTCGGTTTTAAATAAAGGCTTAATGGTTTTAAGCAATTCTTCGGGAGTGATTTCATCAAGTAATTTAAGATAATCTTTGTATTCGTTTAAAGGATCGCCGTTGAAATATTGTTCATCAATGTAATTTCTCCAGTAAGCATTCTTTTCGAAATTAACTTGAAGGGATTTTTTGATTTGTTCGGTGGCCTTTTGAAGTTCTTCTTTTGTAAAACCTTTGGCTAATAGTTTGTTGAAAATATCAAAAACCGTTTTGCTTATTTTCTTAACTTTTTTAGGTTCACAGTTAATCATTACGAAAGCGGTGTAACTGGTTTCGGGATATTTTTCATAACTGAATTGCAAAGAAGGAGAATAGGTTCCGCCCATTTTTTCCCGTATGATTTCAACCAAGCGAATATCTAATATTTCTTGGAAAATGTCTAAACATAAATTATTTTTTAGATTCCATTCATATTCTTCACTGAAAATAATTCCCATGGTGCTTTTATCTTCCATACCCACATAAATATTCAAATCTTTTGTTTCATCGGGAAAGCCGTAATACACGTTTTTAAAGATGTCTTTTTTATCGATAACAGGCAAACTGCCAATATATTTTTCGATTAGTGGAAGCATTTCTTCTTTGTTAATATTACCAACAAAGGTGAAAACGAGGTTTCCCGCATTGCTGAAACGGTCTTTGTAAACATCAATGGATTGTTTGTAAGTGGCATTATTGAGAAATGCTTCGTCGGGAATGGCAATTTTGCGTGGGTCGTTTTGAGAGCTTGTTTTGATGAGTGTGTCTAAGAACACATACATGGGATTTCCCGAGATAAATTTCAGTTGGTTTTTGGTTTCGGAAATAATAGCTTGAAAAGCTTGTTCGTCAAAACGAGGAGCATCATAATATAAATAAAGTAATTGCAACATGGTTTCAAAATCTTTTGGAGTTGTATTGCCATAAAAGCCGTTCCATGTTTCGCCGATAACGGGGCTAATGCCCACATTTTTACCTTTTAACTTTTTCTCTAATGAGATATAATCGAAATTACCAAGACCGGAACGTTCGACCAATGCAGTGGCAAACATGGTTGAAGGGAAGTCGTATAATGAGAATAAAGAAGAACCGCCCGGTGCTTTGGCCATCATTAAGACTTCATCGTCTTTATATTCGGTGGGTTTTAATATAACTTTAATGCCGTTTTCTAAAACATATTCTGTTGCTTGGATATCGGGAAGTTCTTTGGATGATTTTACTTTACTTCCGGTAAGTTCTTTGTCTATCAGAGGTTCGGGTTTATAGTTGTCGACATAGGCTGTAACATTTTTATATTCTGCTTTTTTAAGAATGTTTCTTGCTTCGTCTTCCGTTAAGATGTTTAATCCTTCTTTTTCCGGTCCAAGGATAACGATCACAAAGTTTTCGTCGGTAATCCATTGTTTTGCCAATTTACTTATTTCTTCCACTTTAATGGTTTCAATGAGTTTTTTTGCTTGGTTGTAACTGATTTTAGCACCCATAATTGGACTTTCGTTCAAGAAATGGCTAACATATTCGCCGGCAAATGAGGATGAAAATGTTTTTTCGGCTTCATTAGCAGCTTTTTCTAAACTTGACATTAATTCTTCTTTGGCGCGTTCGAACTCACTTTCTAAAAAGCCGAATTGTTTCACTCTTTCCTCTTCTCTCATGAGTAGCAACATGGCTTCTTTCATTTGGTTTTCTTTGGCAATGGCGTAACCGGTATAGGCGTCCACATTGCCAACGAATTGATTGTAATAGCTACCGGCTCCAATCACAGGACATTTAGGGTCTTGTTGTAATTCATCGAAACGATCGTTAATCATCATATTGTATAAGCTGAGCATTAAGCTTGTGCGATAATCTTGAATGGTTTTAGGACGGAAGCCTTTGTGTTTGCGAATGGTCATAATCTGGCTATATGTTGCTTCTTTATCAGTGGCACGAGCTATTAAAACTTCTTTATTCTCGCCAATGGGATGCATGATTTTTTCAGGAGCATTTTCAGGGTTTTGAAGGGATGAAAATAAAGCTTTGATTTTTTCTTCCGCATAATTAACATCAATATCCCCGACAACAATGATAGCTTGTAAATTCGGACGATACCATGTTTTATAGAAGTTTCTCAAGGTTTCATGTTTAAATGATTTTAAGTTTTCATAAGTGCCTATCGGCATACGTTTTGCGTAGAGTGAATTGGTGAAAACGATTGGGAACCAAACTTTACGCATGCGTTCGTCCGCATTTTTACCTGTTCGCCATTCTTCGATAATAACACCTCGTTCGGCATCAATTTCTTTCCCTTCTAATGATAGATTGGCCGCCCAATCTTGAAGGACAAGGAAACCGCTGTCTAATTGTCCTTTCGAATCGGTGGGGACTGTAAGCATATAAACCGTTTCGTCGAAGCTGGTATAAGCATTTAGATCACCTCCGAAACGCATACCGATTGATTGCAAATAACTAACGAGTTCATTCTTTTTAAAATGGTTACTTCCATTAAAAGCCATGTGTTCGGTAAAGTGTGCTAATCCAACCTGTTCGTCGGTTTCTTGCATGGAGCCTGCTTTCACTGCTAATCTTAATTCAACCCTTTTTTCAGGTTTTTTGTTTTTGCGGATGTAATAAACCAATCCGTTGTCTAATTTTCCGATTTTTACTTTTGGATCAACCGGCAGTTCTTTTTCGA
>MWCE01000238.1 GCA_002069895.1 Bacteroidetes bacterium ADurb.Bin234
AACCAAGTTAGGTTCAAAAAAATACTGCCTTGGTTTGCTTTTGAACCAAGCTTCGTTCGTGCGTGAACGTAACTAGGTTGGAACTCCAAGCAAGGCAGCATTTTTCGCAAGCAAGCTTGGTTCAAGGGGTATTTTGGGGCGGCTGTAAAATACTGATATTAAATGTGATATACAATGGATTTTATTATAAAAAAGATTGATTAAACAATGAAATTGATTTGAATATAATAAAAAAAGAACCGGTAGATGCGGATACACTACCGGTGATTTGTCATGATATAAGTGGATAGATGACTGAAAAAATTTTATCCCCTTAACTCCTTAATGGTTAAAAAACATTTCACCCCTACGGGGCTTATAAATGGATTGGGGCATTTCTTTCTACCAAGATGTCGTCCCTATGGGACTTTATAAATGCTAGGGATAAAAACTTCCGCTAGTTTTCAATTAAAAAGAAAAATTAAAAAATGAAGTCGCATGTCAACGCACTGAAAAACTGATAGCTGATAGCTGACAGCTGAGAGCTTCTTAAAACTGATAACTGATAACTGAAAACTTTTTTAACCGCAGAGAACGCAAAGAGTTAAATACAATCCATAACCCATTTTTTCGGCATCGACACAAGATGAAAAACAGAATTTATTTCCTAAATTATATAAGAATTATATTAAAAAAAAATATACCTTTGGACTGTTTTTAACTACCTAAAAGAAATAATGCTAAATAAATATAATTTGATAGTTTTTAACTCATTATAAAATTTATACATATTATATTTAAGTTCTAACGAGACATCAAACATGAAAAATCTGATAAAAACATTAGTTTTAAGTATATGTGTATTTTGCTATAGTATTCCACAAGCACAATCCTTATATGGCTCTTATACGATTGGCACAGGAGGAAATTACACCTCAATAGCTGCAGCCATGACAGCTTTAACAACCTATGGAGTAAGCGGCGATGTTACCTTTAACATTTTGTCGGGAACATATGGAAGTGCAAGCATAGATTTTGCTAACGGTATACCAAACCTAGGAACTTACGACACTATAACATTTACATCCATCACAAACAACGCAAGTCAAGTAACATTCTCTTCAACAACAACAGCACTAACCATAAATAATGCTAAAAATTTAGTCATCAAAGACATCACATGTAATGCATCATCAGGAGAAAAAGGGATAAATATTTCAGGTAATTGTGAAAATCTAGAAATAAAAAATTGTATCATTCGTTCAACATCGAACATTTATTCTTCAAATTCACAAGCCGGCATCTATTATCAAAGAAACTATGCACAATCGGCACTTTCCGATAATATCAGGATATTAAATAATACCATAACCGGAGGATATTATGGTATTTATTTTTATGGTTACGGTTACTCAGACTATGCTACCAACGTAATTATAGACAATAATCAAATTTCAGAGTCTTATCGATATGCCATTTATTCTTCCTATGCCAATTTTAACAGTATTTCTAAAAACTTTATTATAGGAAACTCAACTACATCTACCTCCCTCTATGGATTGTATCTCAATTATTGTAATTCCAATAAAATATACAGAAACACAGTACGAATTTTATCATCATCGATTACAGCACCTTATGGAATGTGTTTTCAAAATCTTAACTACAGAAACACCAATACAGCTTGTTTAATTAGCAATAACGAGATTATTATGTCTACTAATTCCACCAATTACGGAATGTTAGCAAGCTATAGCAGGGCCAATATTTTTCATAACTCCATACTCATATTAGGAACCGGACAATCGATGGCATTACAACTTGATGTTGCAGCAGGTTATCCTGTTAGCGTTCGAAATAATAACTTCCACTGCAATGCATCAGCAGCATATCCAATTTATATTCCAACTGCCAGCATGTTATTTTTGGGAACATATCTTACGATGGACTACAATAATTATTACAATCAAAGCTATATAGGTTACGCCGGAAGTAATGTAACATCCATCAACGATTGGCAAACTTTTACCGGACAAGATGCGCATTCAATTAGTATATTTCCAAATTATCCTAACATAGCATCCTATTCATTAGAAACTGATCCAAACCAACTTATATGTCCTATAAATACCGCAGTCGATAAAGACATAAGAGATACCACACGTAAAGCAATTACATCTATGGGAGCATATCATAGTTATATTCCTCCAACTTATGATATTAAAGCCCAATCGCTTCTTTCTCCTTCAAAAGATGTCATTGTCGGCACTACCGTTCCAATTCGTATCAGCATCATGAATATGGGGAAAACCCCTATAGATTCCATCGACATTTATTTCACTGTTAACGGAACTAACCAAGTGTTTTATTGGCGTGGAACAGCATTAAACATGGGAGATACTACATCGAGCATAACGCTGGGACATTTCACTCCTCATGCAGGGGAAAACAATATTTTGATTTACACAAAATTATGCAATGGACACATAGACTCAATCCCCGAAAACGATACACTTAGATTACAAGCATTCGGTTGCAAATCGTCCATTAACAATACTTATACCGTTGGAAGCAGTGGAGCTGATTTTACCACTATTAATGAAGCATTTGATGTATTATCATATTGCGGAATACTGGTTCCTACCACAATTTCAATTCTACCGGGAACTTATAATGAAAATGTAATCATAAACACCATCAAAGGTTCATCTGAAACCAACACGCTCACCATTACTGCATCCAATGGTGATTCTTCTTCGGTTATTATTCAAAGTTTAACCACGAACCCAACCCTAACATTATCAAATTCCAAAAACGTAATTATTAAAAATCTGACTATAAAAGCGTATGGAACAGGAACAAATTCAATTGCCATAAAACTTCAAAATAGTAATAAAAACATTAGTATTTTAAACAATTATATCACAACATCAACAGTAACACCAAGCACTTCTACGCCAACGGGAATTATGGCAATTTATTCAAACTCATCGTTAGATACTAATTTAACTATATCAAATAACTATATAAAAGGAAGCGGTGGAATTTATATAGTATCGGGAGGAATAACATCAAGTACCTATAATGTCAATATTTTAAATAACAATATAACTGAAATTTATATTTACGGTATATATTCATCCTATTCGAGAATAGCAAAAATTAAAAACAATAGAATCATTCAACACAGTGCCGCATCTATTTTCGGCGGAACTTCTTATGGTTTATATGTTAATTATTCTTACGGAGTAAGTAATACATTAACCGAAATATCAAACAATTACATTAAAGGCTCCTTCGAAACTTTTGCCAATTTATATTATTGTATTAATGTTGATAACTATTATAGCGATGTATTATTTACCAATAATTCATTTATAAAAACCGGCAGCGGTTATACTTCCGACATGCTATATATCAATTATGGTCAATGGCAAATCATTAACAATACGTTTGTAAATATTGGCGATGGATTTATTACAGATATGGTTCATATTGCTTCGTCATCATCAACAAACATAAATTTTTCAAATAATATTCTCACTAATTTAAACCTATATTGTTCGCAATTAATAAACTGGAATGTTTCTTATGGCACATACACAATCGATTACAATAATTATTATACTATTAATGGAAACATTGCCTATCATGGCACGTCATATGCAACATTAGCCGCTTGGCAATCAGGTCAACCGAGTTACAATATTCATTCAAAAAGCGTACATCCTATCTATGTCGACAGTTCGAGTTACTTAAAACCTACGAATTGGCCACCCCTTATGTGTCTGAGAAACAACTATGCCACAAAAGATATTGAAGAAAATATTCGGGCAAACAACACCTATATGGGATGTTATGAACCTATGTTCTTAAATGATGCCGGATTAATAGAATTCATAAGTCCCACAACTTATTCCACTGCCGGTGATTCAACAGAAATTAGAGTGAAATTAATTAATTACGGGACAAACACACTAAACACTATCACTTTTGAATATAGCGTAAATGGGGTTATCCAATCACCCATAACTTTTTCTAATCTAAACCTTTCAAAACATAAAGACACTAATCTTCTGATTGGTTTTTTTATTCCGGTATTATCTACAAACACGAACATAAAAGTATGGTGTAAAAATCCCAATAGCACGATTGATCAAAATTTATTTAATGACACGATTAATACAACCACATCAGGATGTAATTTGGTTTTAAATGGAGAATATACCATCGGGAACAATCCCAGCGCCGACTTTCAAACCATTCCGGATGCCATTACGGCATTAAATAATTGTGGTGTTTCAGGACCTGTTGTTTTCAAGCTGTTATCAGGAGTATATTCAGGATTTTCCATTTCGTCCTATTTTTACGGAACAAATGAAACCAATACTATTACATTCCGTTCGGCTGCAAATCATGCCGATAGCGTAATAATTCAATCCACTTCCACTCCTTTATCTCTAAGTAATGCTTACCATCTGTGTTTTTATCAACTAACCTTTGACGCAAGTTCCGGGACAAAAGGCATTGATTTTTTAGATACCTGTTATAATATTCTTATCAAAAAATGTATTATTAAATCAAACCCCACTTTAACAACCAACAACTATGTGGGTATTAATAAAGGAACAAACACCTTTGGAATTAGCAATATCAGCATCATTAATAATATTGTAAATGGAGGATATTATGGTATTTATTTTTATGGCGGGTATGGTAAAAACATCAGAATTGACAGTAATACCATTTCTAATGCTTATTTGTATGCTATTTACTTCAATTATAACAACCATGTAAACAGTATTTCCTATAACATCATCACATCACGAACAATTTCCGCCGGACCAACTTTTAATGGAATATATTGCAACTTTTATGTTGATATTGATACAATACAATCAAACAAAATTGACGGGACAAAATCATCATCCATCACATCCGCTAAAGGAATTTATTGTAATTACATTAACTATAATACAAGCACTCCTGTAACCGCTCAAATAAAAAACAATGAAATAATTCTACAAAACAATGCCAATGCGATTGATATAAATTACTATGCAAGAGCCAATGTTTGTCATAATTCAATATATATTACAGGGAACATAGGATCTTCTAATGGCATTTATTTGTACTACCCCATGTCGAATTATCACGTATCAGCTACTAACAATAATATTGTAAACCTATCTACCAGCACCAATCCGACAGCTCTTAAAATTTATTATGATTTGGATGAGAGTGGTTTTACAACTGATTACAATAATTACTACACTATCAACCCTATTATTATTGCCTCCGTCTCTCCCTCCTCTAATTATACATTAAGTCAATGGCAAAATTACAGTGGAAAGGATGCCAATTCAAGTAATATATTGCCAACATTTATAAACACTTCCGTTGATTTACGCATAGACGGAACACAATTACTATGCCCCAGAACTGAAAGTGTTTTATATGATAGATATGGTATCAAAAGAAAATCAATTACCAATATGGGAGCCTATCATAATTATGTTCCTGTAGCCTTTGATATAACACCTCAAACCATTATATCTCCCACTGCCGATGTCTCAAATTATATTTCTATTCCCGTGATTATTACTGTTGTAAATAAAGGAGATAGCGCAATCTCTTCTTTTGATATTCACTGGTCGGTGAATGAAGTTGATCAAACAACTTATCATTGGACAGGAGCACCCATTGAAATGGGAAAATCCTCATCTCCTATCTTAATTAGTTATTACACACCTGTACTGGGATATAATACATTTAAATTTTATACCTCTTTACCCAATGGGCACAATGATCAAATGCCATCCAATGACACCATTTCAATTCGCTCATTTGCTTGCGGTTCCGAATTATCAGGAATATATACCGTCGGTGGCAAGAATGCCGACTTCGACAGTTTAAGTACTGCTTTACGTTCATTATATGCTTGCGGATTAGATGGAAATGTTGTTTTCAATATCAACTCAGGCACTTATATTCAAGATATTGATTTATCTACTGCTTTTATGGATGCTTCATCTTCTTATACGGTTACATTTACCTCATCAGCAAAAAATGCCGACAGCGTATCCATTGTTAGCACAGGTACAATACTTAACATGGCAAACGTTAAAAATTTAACATTTTCTCACCTCACTTTTGATGCACGTTCCGGAATAAACGCCATAACTTTCAATAATAATTGCAATTCCATTAATATCCATAATTGCAAAATACTAATGAATCCTATATCAACAAATAGTGCGAATATTGGGATTTACAAACCTAATAACACAAACACCATTGATATGATTTCCATTAAAAACAACTATATCGACGGAGGTTATTACGGAATAAATTTTTATGGAGGATACTATTCAAGTAATTATTTTTACGGAACCAATATTGTCATAGACAGCAATATAATTTCCAATGCCTACTTTTGCGGATTACAAACATATTATACAAGTTTTACAAGCATTTCATATAATCAAATAACTTCTCGTACTTCCATTTCAAATACTAATTTTCATGGCATGTATTTGAATTATTCCAATGCAACCATTATAGGTAATAAGATTTCCAATCCTACTGCTATTTCCCAACCCTATGGTATGCGCTTTTCCTATATTAACTACATGAACACTTCCGAATCGGCACTGATAGCGAACAATGAAATAATCACTAATGCGAGCAATTCCGCATACGGAATATATTTCGACAGTTATTATTACCGCGCAAATATTATTAATAATTCAATCCTTTGTAAAGGCGGCTCATCCGCTACTAGTAATAGAGGTATATTCATCACTTATTTTACCACTTCATCCTGTTTACTTTCCGTTAAAAACAACTTATTGGTTAATCAAACATACGGATATCCAATATATTTTAATCAAACGCCTCCCGCTTCCGTTTTAACAATCGACTACAACAATTACTATGCCCCTACCTATATTGGATATTATAATGCTTCTATCACTTCCCTGTCGGCATGGAAAACAGCTACCGGTCAAGATGCTCATTCAGTTAATGTTAATCCTTCGTTTAAAAACATTAACATAAACCTTGATTTGAATCACAGCAACGGATTAAGATGTTTGAGAAACACATTAGTCCAAACAGATATCAATAATATTGCACGAAAAAACAATACAACCATTGGAGCATATGAAGTAATTTTTGATTTAGAAATCACTAAATTAAATAAACCCACCCATGCATCTTCATTCTGTTCTCAGGAAAACACCGATGTTGAAGTTGTTATATCTAACCTTAATCAAACAGGTATTGATTTTTCGATAGAACCTATTTATTTACATATCAGTATTACGGGAGCTATTAATTATCAAAAAGACACTATAATATCTGTCGGGTCTATTTCAGGTTTACAAAAAGACACTTTTTTAATTATTCCAAATCTCGCTTTAATAGATACAGGAATTTATAATATTAAGACATATATAAATAACATAGATAATAATATAAATAATGATACTTTAAATTCATATATTTATGTTAATCCTATCTATTCTCATTATGACACATTGACGATTTGCGACAGTGACTTACCCTATACTTATGGTGATTCGATTTTCCCTAAAGGAACTTCCACAGGACCTTATCCCGTTCATTACACCCTATCCACCGGTTGCGACAGCTTAATTAATCTTGCTTTAATTGTAAATCCCACTTATCACCATTATAAAACAGTAAGTATTTGCGATAATGAATTGCCTTATACTTACGGCGATTCTATTTTCCCCGTAGGTACGGCAAGCGGCACTTATCCCGTGCATTACACCCTACCCACCGGTTGCGACAGCTTGATCACACTTACTTTAAACGTGAATCCTACTTACCATCATTACAAAACCCTAACGATATGTGATAATGAATTGCCTTATACTTACGGCGATTCTATTTTCCCCATTGGTACGGCAAGTGGCACTTATCCCGTGCATTACACTCTACCTACCGGTTGCGACAGCTTAATTACACTTACCTTAAACGTCAACCCAACCTATCACCATTACGACACCATTACTATCTGTGATAATGATTTGCCTATTACTTATGGAGACAGCTCTTTTGCCGTAGGAACTAAAACAGGAAACTATCCCGTTCATTACACCTTATCCACCGGTTGCGACAGTTTGATTAATCTTGCTTTAATTGTAAATCCCACTTATCACCATTATAAAACAGTAAGTATTTGCGATAATGAATTGCCTTATACTTACGGCGATTCTATTTTCCCC
>MWCE01000239.1 GCA_002069895.1 Bacteroidetes bacterium ADurb.Bin234
AACATGGGGTAACGTAATAACTTCGATATATGAAAGTGAGTTTGCTAAAAATATAAATTTGCAAGTTTATCCAAACCCGGCAACAAGCGAAATAAGTTTAACAATTCCGAATAACGAAAGTATTGTAAGCATAAAAATTTATAATCAAAACGGTCAACTTGTAAAACAAATAATCAAGCCGAATGCTGAAAAAATAAATGTTTCGGACTTAAAAACAGGTTTGTATTTCATTCGCACCGATACCGACACAAACCGATATTTAAGCAAATTGATAAAAGAATGAAAAAATTACAGGTGCATAACATTGTATATGCGATAATTGCGGGCTTTTGTGGTAACTTGAAACAATGTGCAAGTAAATTACATTTTACGTAATTGAAACGTAAGTGCCTTGAAATCCCGCAACTACGCATATACATTTTCGTTACCAACAAGGCTAAGAAAATAGCGTCCTACATTAACTAAATGCTTAGTATTTTGTATTTTTAGGCGTTTAATAATGACTACAATGAATATAGGCAATCGAAATACAGATGATTATTTAAAACTTATTGATTCAATAGGAATTACCATTGAAACAGCAAGGCATCGTGCTGTTCAAGCAGTCAATAATGAACTGTTAAATGCGAATTGGGCTGTTGGGAAATACATTATTGAATTCGAACAAAATGGAAATGAAAAGGCTGACTATGGCAGCTCTTTGCTGACAAACCTATCTAAAGACCTGAAATCAAGGTTTGGAAAAGGTTTTAGCAAGAGTAATGTGTACTTGATGCGACAATTTTATTTGAAGTATCCAAAATTCCAGTCAGTGACTGGAAAATTGACATGGACTCATTATGCAGAGATTTTGGGTGTATCGGATGACCATGCCCGTGGTTTCTATGAGAAACAGGCCATCAATGAAAATTGGAGTGTTCGGGAGTTAAAACGTCAAATAGAATCATCTCTGTTTGAACGATTGGCATTAAGTAAGGATAAAGCCGGTGTTCTTCAGCTATCGAAAGAAGGACTGAGTATATCAGAGGCAAAAGATATTGTAAAAGATCCATACATCCTGGAGTTTCTTCAGATTCCGGAGGAACCTAGGATGTCCGAAAGCAAGTTAGAACAGCGAATAATTGACAACTTACAGATATTCTTACTCGAATTGGGTAAAGGCTTTTCATTTGTAGGCAGACAATACCGTATTACGTTAGACAATGACCATTATTACGTTGATTTGGTGTTTTATCATAGGATTCTGAAGTGCTTCGTGCTGATCGATTTAAAAACGAAGCATGTAAAACATCAAGACATTGGGCAGATGAATATGTATCTGAATTATTTCAAAATTGAGGAAAATACAGAAGGAGATAATCCACCAATTGGTATTGTATTGGGAGCGAATAAGAATGACATATTGGTCGAATATGCCATAGGCGGAATCTCAAATAAGATTTTTGTTTCAAAATATCAATTATACTTGCCTGACAGGAGAGTCTTGGAAGAGAAAGTAAAAGAAATTATGACAAAATGAAGCCCTGCTGGTAACATTGTATAAACTCAGGCCTTGCGGCCTGCGCCTATACACCCGTTACCTGCCATTTTGGAATCCCGCAACCAGGCCAACTACGTATGCTAACAGTTAAAAAAGAAAGAATTTGGCAGATTGCTAGAGTGCTGATTATCAATAGTGATATTTGACCGTTAGTCAGAATTTAAAGAAGCGTAAGTTCTGCATTTCTCGATTAAGCAATTAAAACAAGAATAAGTTTATAATATGTCATTGTTTGGCATACGACGTAAGTATTTTTGTTTGAAAATATAAACGACCTATGAGTAGAACGTATTCGAATCTTTCCTGTTTTTACGGGAACTATGCAACAGCTTCCGTCAATATAGAAGGAAAAAGTAAATGGGGATTAATTGATAAAGGTGGAAATGAAGTAATTCCACCAATGTATGACTATGCAATATACAAAGGAGAGGATGTCGTTTATGTGAACAATGGCTTAAACTGTTCGGCTTTCCGGAAAAAAACAGTAACAAAGAATCGAACTATTGGACTTTGGGAAGAAAATTATATCATGGGGAAATGGGGTATAGTGAATTTAAAAAATGAATTGATTGTTTCCTTCACATATTCGCGACTAAACCCTTTTGGCGATGGCTATATTTCGGCATCACTAGGGAAAAAGGCTGGATTAATAACTGCTTACGGTGAAAGGATTACTCCATTTAAATACGATCTCATTTTGCCTATCCGAAGAGATTATGAGATATATTTTGCATTAATAAAACCTAGTGGTTCAGGTGTAATAGATTCAAAAGGAAATTTTGTTTTAGAACCCATCTATAGTGGGATTGGCGTAAATTGCTCAAATGATGAAGACGGATGGATTGTTGTTAATAAAGGAAATGAAACGTTTTACATTGACAAACAATGGAAACGTTGTTGCTTGTAATTCGATTGTGTAAACGATTTTTATACTTAAAAACTTAATAAAAAATTTCAATGAAAACTATTGAAGAGAAAGAAAATGAGCTGTTTACTTTGTGGGAAAGTGAGTTTGAAAAAAATGGCGATTCCGGATTTTGCAGAGATGGCTTGATTTTTAATGGAGCACTGTATAACGAAGATCAGAACAGGCATAGTGGTAATCAAGAAGAAATATGGTCAAAAGCCAAAAGAAAAATTGTTTTTTTTATGAAAGAGGCAAATGATAATGAGGGTGAAGATTATAGAGAGTGGTGGCTCTATGCTAGGACTGGTAAAATGTTTTTCAGGATGATTTATTCTTGGTTAAATGGCCTAACCATAGTTGGTCCTGATAGCCGAATACCCTCCATGATCGCAGAACTTGATAAATCGATACCTTTATGTATTGTGAATGCCAAAAAGAAATCTGGTGGCTCATTTGCAAATTACAATGAGATTTATGACCATGTAAATAGGTATAAAGATTTTCTCAGGCAGCAACTTGATATTTATAGTCCAAACATTATTGTTTGCGGGGGAAGCCGGAAAATGGCTGATATTGCTAAAGCGCTATATGGCGATGTAATCGACTTTGTCAAGATGGAAGGCAGCAACTGGATTTGGTATTCTGTTGAGAAGAAGTTGATCTTAATAGATAGTTATCACCCGAGTGCACCTGGAATTACTAATGAAGAAAAATATGACACGTTGATTGAACATTTTCAAAAGTTTTTAAGATTGAATAAGTTTGATTTATAAACAGTAAAATTTGTTTATGAATAGTCGTATAAAGGCATCTCGCATTACAGCTGTATCGATTATTAAACGCTATGTTTGGCTGATCGATACGATTCGCAATGCGGGTCAAATTACTTTTGATGAAATTAACGAGAAATGGCGAAACTCCTCTTTGAATGAGACGAAAGAGGATTTACCAGTCCGGACATTTCACCACCACCGCAAGGCTATCAATAATTTTTTTGGAATAAAGATTGATTGCCATAAAAATAATGGTTATACGTATTTTATTGAAGATTTTGGAGACATTGAGCAGCAAACTTTAATTTCGTGGCTTTTAAACTCCGCTTCTGTCAATAATATGATATGCGAGAACCGTGATCTTAAGGATCGAATTTTAGTTGAACCAATTTCAGGTGGTCAAGCTTATTTAGCTCCTATTATCGATGCGATGAGAAATGGCGTTTGTTTGGAACTGACTTATAAGAGTTTCAAGCATGAAGCTGCTGGTGTTTTTGTGATAGAACCCTATTGTTTAAAAATGTTTCATCAAAGATGGTATCTGTTGGGCATGAGTGATAAACTGAGGATTTACGCCTTGGATAGAGTTCGGTTTTTGGTGGCAACAGATAAGACGTTTGTATTTCCTGATGACTTTGATGCAACATCGTATTTTATAAACTGTTTTGGCATAATTAATTATGGTCAACCTGAGAAGATAATGATTAAGGTATTTAAGGAAGAAAACAAGGATAAATATTTAGAGTCTTTACCGTTGCATTATTCTCAGAAGGTTGAAATGGAAACAGATGATTTTACACTTTTCAGTTATTATATACAACCCACGTACGACTTTAGACAGGAATTGCTCTCTTTTGGTAGTGAGATAGAAGTGCTTTCACCAAAATGGTTTAGAGATGAGATTTCAGAAATTGTTGAGAATCAAGTCCTACTTTATAGGACTGTATAATATAAAATAATCAACCTGTTATGTTCTGAATTTAGATATAAGGAATTGTTTTATATGGACGAATAATATCAGAATAACATAATATTAAAAATAAAAACGGCAGGTAACACCAGCTAAGCCACAGTAAACCAATGAAATACATTGGTTTCCCGCGCCCTAGCTACCCGTTAGCGGTCATTGTAAAACAATAAACAGCAAAGTATGATTGATAACGAAGTGTTTAACAGTCTTTTGAAACAAACAAAAAAGAGAAACCCGAACAATAATTTAAAAACAATCGAAAATTAAAAATAATGGAGAATATTGAATTAATTAAATATATTGGTGCCGCTTTATCAACTTGGTTTGTAGGATTTTTTCCTTACTTTGAGATTTACATTGCTATTCCTGCAGGTTTTGCAGCTGGCTTAAATTGGTTTGATGCTTTTTTATGGGCTTCATTGGGAAACTGGATGGTTATTCCATTTATTGATTTATTTTATCAATGGTTACTAAGATTTAATTTTATGAAAAAAATTATCGATAGAAATCAAAATGAAAAATGGAAAAAGCGTATTGAAAATCACGGTGTATGGTTTATTCTTTTTCTCACGCCTTTAGCTGGTGTTTGGACAATAGGGGTGATAGCAAAAGCTTTAAAGTATAATCGCACCAAGCTTTGGCTATATAGTGCAATAAGTGTTGGAGTAACTGGACTAATAATAGCACTATCAATAGAATTCGGTATTTCGATGATAGGATAATTTTTTAAGAACTGCTATTTTATGAAAACAGTTTTCCTTTTTAATAGACTTGAACGAAAACCAAAAACAGACTTGAAACTGAAATATTTTATTACAGACAGATTAATGAAAAACAACGAACCGCTAACATCATGTATAAAACATTGGGGATTAAATGGTTACATGAAGCGTTCTGCCCCGCATTGGCTTTTGTGTCGGCAGACAGTGACGAAGCCCGCAATCCCCAACGTTTCATACATGTGACCGTTATGCACCATAATAAAAAGACACCCGCACTGACAAATGCAGATAAAAATTATAAAATATTTAAACCGACCATTTCCCTATCAGATTGAACCAAAATACAAATGGTTTGACACATTCGGAATTGGTTTTCTAATAGCAATTTTATTGTTAATTTTTCAGCCGTTTGGAATTGAAATCCTAACTATTAAATATAAAAATCTGCTTTTGTCAGTGTTCGGAATTATTTATGCAGTGGTCAATTTTTTGTATTACACCATTTCGCCAAAAATATTTACGAGTAACAAATGGACAGTTAAAAACGAAATAATTGTTTCATTACTCGTTTTTTTTGTGGTTGATGTTTTAAACTGGTTGTATGCTGTGGCTTGGATACCTGCATTTACATTTTCGATTGCTTCGTTTCTGCAATTTCAATACTATACTTTGACTTTTGGGGCTTTGCCCGTGCTGTTTTTTGGGTTGATAATTGAAAATCAAAATCTAAAAAATACCATTAATTCGGCAAACACTATAAACAAAGCAATTGCATTACAAAATGTAGTTGAACCTGTAAAAACCATTCAATTAAATGGTTTTACATTAAAAATTGACGATATTTTGTATTTCAATTCATATCAAAACTATATTGATATTGTTGTCAATCAAAACAATACAATAAAAAAACTTTTGCATCGCACAACATTAAAACAATTAACCGCACAACTTGCCGATTATCCGCAATTTGTGCAATGCCATAAATCGTTTATCGTAAATAAAGAAAAAATACAACGAGCCGAAGGCAATTCGCAAGGTTTGATTTTAACGCTTAAAAATTGCAACGAGACCGTACCTGTTTCAAGGTCGTATGTAAATATGCTAAAAAATAAAATTTCAAACTCTAACTAATTAAATATTATGCCGTTGCATTTCGTCACACAAACTTGCATTTCATCACAAGCCCGAAAAACAAACTTTTTTTTTGCTTATTTTTGCAATTTAATATTAACTTTTAAAATGGAGAAAATATGAAATTAAAATTTACATTAGCAGGT
Source organism: Bacteroidetes bacterium ADurb.Bin234 (assembly GCA_002069895.1). Lineage (GTDB taxonomy): Bacteria > Bacteroidota > Bacteroidia > Bacteroidales > WCHB1-69 > UBA5266. The sequence continues at coordinate 6,190 of MWCE01000239.1, forward strand.
ATAATGCTCATAGCATTAACCATTGCGGCACAAAGCCAACAGTACCCAAATATGAATGGTGGTACAATTTGCCGTACAGGTGCTTCGTATTATTTTTATGGTGGTCAAAAACAAGATGGCACCAAGTCTGATAAGTTGTATATGATTAATCCCGTAACATTTGAAGCAGTCGAAATGTTTACGCCTAATCTTACACCGCCTGCAATGAGTGGACATTGTGCAGTTCCTTATGATAACAAAATGGTGGTTCTCTCTGGTGCAAGGGGTGTAACTGATACAGGGATGTACACTTACGACCCAAATGATAATACTTGGGAAGAAGGCGGCGAACAGCCATTTAGCGAGCGTACAGAAGCCGCTGCCTGTGTAGTTGAAGGTGAACCAGCATCGTGGATAC
>MWCE01000240.1 GCA_002069895.1 Bacteroidetes bacterium ADurb.Bin234
AACCAAGGCAGTATTTTTTTGAACCTAACTTGGTTCAAGGGGGTCTCTTCAGTGAAGAATTCATCAGTATTTATTTCATTATCAATAACACTTGTAATTTTTTTTAAAACATTAAATATCAAATATTTATAGGAATTAAAGCTAAAATAATTGAGAAATCAAAACCGGTCTGATTATAGCTATCAGTGGCTTGCGACTTTATTCATATTTTTTTTCTTTCTTTACTTTTTTTCCTCCAGCAGAAAAAAAGCAACAAAAAAACGCCGCCGCTGTGGATATTAGCCCCTCCTAGTTCTATAAATCCCATTTCCTCTCTCACCTTTCTTACCACAAAAACTTAATCATAAATTATTTATAATGCCACCCCTTCTGGGTTTCTATATTCTGCATATCAATCATTCTACAGTAATATCACCCCTGCGGGGTTCGGCCTTAATCCTCTGCATTCTCGACAGTTTAGAAAAAGGTAAAAGGGAAAAGGTAAAAGGGAAAAGGTAAAAGGGAAAAGGGAAAAGAGTTAAAAAGTTAAAAGTGAGACAACGCATTGAAGAACTGAAAACTGACAACAAAATAATAATCCGTGAAAATCCCTTGCATCCGCGTCATCTGTGTACCATTTTTTAATTCTTAATTCTTAATTTTTAATTGATTTTTAGCCCGTTTTAGGCACACTTACCCATTCCCTTGCTATAGTAAAGGTTAGATATGAAATGCCGAAAATACCCCCTAAAAATGCGTTAAACAGCGTTTTGCCTAAAAAATAGGGCGATTTTGGGTGAAAAATGTAAAAGTTGTCAGTTGTATGTTTTCAGTTTTTTTGTGCCTCGTGCCGAGAGTTTTTTCGGAATGAAAAACGACTGGTAGTTGAGAACTTTCTCCGATTGCAAAGCGAAGTATTTGTTGAATTATTTCAAACAATAAAGATTTAATTGGTAAAATATTCAATAGAAGGAAGCACGCTAAGTGAAAGCTAAATTACTGTCGAGTAATAAAAAGGAAATGTAGTTAAATGACAAATGATTATAAAAAATATGTTTTTTTCGGCTAAGTGTTTAAACATTAAAAAAAAAACAGTACCTTTGCACCAAAAATTTATATAATGAAACGACCTTATATATTTACGTTTTTCTTGATTTGTATATTCGTTATATCTCAAGCACAAGTATCGGAAATAGGTTTGTGCGGAGGCGTATCATTCTATATGGGAGACCTTAATCCCTCAGGCGTATTCAAAGGTTCAAAACCTGCCGGAGGAGTTATTTATCGTTATAACATCAATCCGCTTTTGGCATTCAAATCAACGGTATTGTTCGGTCAAATAGGAGCCAGTGATGCCGAATACGGTCAAACCGCCGAAGCCAAAGCACGCAATTTAAGTTTTGTTTCCCCCATATCTGAAATATCAGCTCAAATCGAATTAAATTTTATGCGTTTGTATAACGAAGCCGGTCAAAATGCCTTTGCTCCTTATTTATTTGCCGGCATAGGTGTTTTCTCATTTAACCCCCAAGCCAAAGCTTCCGACGGTAAATGGTATGATTTGCAGATGTTAGGAACCGAAGGCCAAGAATTAAATCAACCGGGATATGATAAGAAACGATACTCTCTCATCAATTTAAGCGTTCCCTTTGGATTGGGGATGCGTTATAACTTCTTGAAATATTATTCCATTGGTGTTGAATGGGGCATGAGACTTACTTTTACCGATTATATTGATGACGTTAGCACGACCTATGTGTCGGATACGCTTTTAAAGATTTACCGTCATCCGGTTGTAGCCGAATTAGCTGATCCCGTTGATGAGTTAGAAAAACACAAACCGGGTACAGCGAGAGGAAACGCTCAAACAAAAGACTGGTTTTCATATGCTGTAGTATCTTTTACGTTTAAATTGAATTATCAAAAAAGTTGTTCGGCTATGGGTACAAAAGCTGCTCGTTACAACAATAAACGTTACCGTTTAAGGTAAACTCACCTAAAGTATTTAGTTACATATGATTTTCTTCGACGATATCCAACAAAAAACCATTCCTGCCCATATAGCAATTATTATGGATGGTAACGGACGTTGGGCACAACGTCAAGGGAAAGATCGTATTTATGGTCATCAACAAGGTGTTGAAACGGTGCGAAAGACCATTGAAGCCTGTGTTGACATAGGCGTAAAATATCTCAGCCTTTATGCTTTCTCTACCGAAAATTGGAATCGCGATCCTGATGAAGTAAGCGCTTTGATGGAATTGTTTATGTATTTTTATTATACCGAAACGGATAACTTACATAAAAATAATATCTGTGTAAAAGCAATCGGTAATTTGGATATGTTGAGCGATGATTGTCGTAATGGAATGCAAAATTTGATTGATAAAACTAAAAATAATACAGCACTCACCGTTGTGATTGCATTGAGTTACGGTTCTCGTTGGGAAATTACGCATGCCGCAAAACAATTCGCTTCCGATATTAATAATAAGGTAATAGACATAAATACTATCGACGAAACAATTTTTGCATCCTATTTACAAACAAATCAATTAAATATTCCCGATCCCGATTTATTGATTCGAACCAGTAATGAATATCGTATCAGTAACTTTTTACTGTGGCAAATAGCTTATGCGGAATTATATTTCACCGATGTTTTATGGCCTGATTTTAATAAAGATGAATTGCTTAAAGCAATTCATGATTATCAAGGTCGCACAAGAAGATTTGGAAAAACAAATGAACAATTAATAAAATAATAAAATAATTTTACGGCATTGTCGTTGAATATAGGTAAATTTAAATTTCACAAATTGATTGAGATAAATATTTTATGCGTATAGCAAAGTTCCTTTTTATCGTTTTTATTCTAGGTTCTCTTAAAATGAATGTAATATCACAAGTGAATTTACAAAACGAAACGAATATTTCATTAAATTATTTGAATCCTAAAGAATATGAGGTTGGTGGTATTACTTTCAGCGGAAATGCTTCTTGCGATACCCGCAGTTTGATGTTTGCCGTGGGAGATATAATTAAAATTCCGGGTGATAAAATCAGTAAAACCATCGAACGTCTCGCTAAAATGGGATTATATGAAGATAATATCCGGATAACGGCAACTAAAATTGAAGGTAATCTGATTTTCTTGGATATATATCTCGAAGAAGTACCCCGCTTGGCTTATTTTGCTTATAAAGGAGTAAGAAAATCCGATATAGATGAATTTGATGATAAAATAAGTTTATCTCAAGGTAAAGTAGTGAATGAGAACTTAAAATCTGTCGTTAAAAATATCGTTCGCGATTATTATGTGGAAAAAGGTTTTTATTATGTCAATGTTGATGTGATAGAAGAAAGAGATACTGTAAACAAGAATTTGGTAACTTTATTAATCGATGTTAATAAAGGGAAGAAAACTAGGGTTAATGAAATTTCTTTTTATGGAGCCAATCAAGTGGAAGAATCGAAATTGCGTGCATCCATGACAACTATAAAATCAAAATTTATTTTCCGACCTTTTAATAAGATCGACACGGCTATTGTCGATTTCTTTAAAAATCATGACAATTATAAAAATAAAGATTTAGCCCATCTGTTATTGAACTATTATCAAGACAGGGTTCGAATCCGTTTTAAAGCATCGAAATTCAATGATCAGGACTATGAAACCGATAAGCAGAATATAGTTTCAAAATACAATGAATTAGGTTTCAGGGATGCGTATATCGTAAAAGACACTTATTATTTGAATAACCATAAAGATATCAATATTGATATCTATCTTTATGAAGGTAAAAAATACTATTTTAGGAACATAACATGGGTTGGAAATACCAAATACAATTCCGAATTGTTAAGTAAAGTACTCAATATTCAAAAAGGAGATGTATATAATACGGTTTTATTAGAACGAAACATAAGTATGAATCCTGACGGTTTGGATGTCAGTACCCTTTATTTAGACGACGGCTATTTGTTTTTCAATGCCATCCCTATCGAAAAATTGATAGAGGGTGATTCGGTCGATATAGAAATTCGTATTATTGAAAAGAATCAAGCAAAAATAAATAAAGTCAAGGTAACGGGCAATACACGTACCGGAGACGAAGTTATCATACGGGAATTAAGTACACTGCCGGGCGAAAAATTCAGTCGTTCCGATGTCATACGTTCTCAACGTCAACTACTGCAATTGGGTTATTTCAATCAAGAAAAAATGAATGTTATTCCCAAAGCCAACGAAACCGACGGAAGCGTTGATTTGGAATATGTGGTAGAGGAAACTTCTTCCGACCAATTGGAGCTTTCGGTAGGATGGGGAAGTAATCAGTTTATTGCCAGCGTAGGCGTTTCTTTTAATAATTTTTCATTTAAGAAGTTTTTTAAGAAAGAAGCATGGACTCCCATCCCAAGCGGAGACGGTCAGAAACTATCGTTTAAGATTTATGCTAACACTTATTACCGTCAATATGGCTTTTCATTTACCGAACCATGGCTGGGAGGTAAAAAACCAAATGCTTTAACCGTTTCTTTTTCACATACGAATTACACAAACGGACAATCGGAAACCAGCACTTCTTATCAACGCATTCGCATTACCAGTGCCTCTGTAGGATTAACCAATCGTTTGAAAATTCCCGATGATTATTTTACGATGGCTAATTTCATTGCTTATCAATATTACGATGTCAAGAATTATCCTTACTTTATCTTTACCGACGGTTATTCCCATGGATTAAGTTATAACTTTTCATTAAATAGAAACTCTTTAGATGCTATTATCTATCCACGCAACGGGTCGGATATACTGTTTTCCGTTCAATTCACCCCTCCTTATTCTTTGTTTTCGCAAAAAGATTATTCCAATATGAAAGCACAAGAACGATATAAATGGCTTGAATATCATAAATGGAAATTCAATGTTTCCTATTATTTGAATATTGTGGATAATTTAGTGTTGAGTGTTAGAGGTAAATTCGGATTTTTGGGATATTATAATTCCACATTAGGTTCCACACCTTTCGAGCGTTTTTACTTAGGAGGAAGCGGATTGTCATCAACCTACATATCCGATGGACGAGAAATCATCGGGATGAGAGGTTATGTTGACGAATCCTTGACCCCTACCGACGGATCGGGCACAGCTATAGGTGGAACCATATATCAGAAATTTACCTTCGAATTGCGCTACCCCATTACCTTAAATCCTTCGGCAACGATTTATTTATTGGCGTTTCTTGAAGCCGGAAATTGTTGGATAAATGCAAAATCATATAAACCTTTTGATTTGTATCGTTCGGCAGGCTTTGGCGCACGTATTCATTTGCCTATGTTTGGCATGTTCGGTTTGGATTGGGGTTATGGATTTGATGAAATACCCGGAAGTCCGACCTCGTCCGGAAGCCAATTCCACTTTTCTATTAACCAATCGATCGACTAAATGATATTTATAAATACTATTATTAACATAAAAAAATTATTGATATGAAAAAGTTCGTTTTAACAGCAGCTATTGTAAGTTTTACCCTTATAGGAGCTTTTGCTCAAAAATATGCCTATATCGATTCGGAATATTTGTTAAGCAACATTCCGAGTTATGTAGAAGCTCAAGCTGAATTGGACAGATTATCTGTTGAATGGCAAAAAGAAATAGAAGCCAAATTCAAAAAAATTGATGAAATGTATAAAAAATACCAACAAGATGTTGTGGTATTACCTGAGGAAACCAAGCAAAAAAGGCAACAAGAAATTATTAATGCCGAAAAAGAGGCCAAAGAACTTCAAAAGAAACGCTTTGGAACCGATGGCGATTTGTATAAAAAAAGAGAAGAATTGGTTAAACCTATTCAAGATAGGGTGTTCACCGCAATTGAAGAATATGCACGAGAAAAAGCTTTTGCATTTGTTTTTGACAAAGCCGGTGACATGACTATCGTTTATGCCGATGCTAAATTTGATATAAATGACGATATTTTATTGAAATTAGGTGTTGTTGTTGGGGAAAAATAATTTTAAAACATAATAAAAATGATAATTTTTGTAGCAAACATCCCGTTCAAATCTCATAAAAAAGATTTGGAAGATTTATTTAAACAGTATGGAACTATAAGTAGAGCCTATATCATTTATGATAAAGTGCGTCGAAGAAGTAAAGGTTACGGTTTTGTTGAAATGCCTAACGAAGAGGAAGCTAAAGAAGCAATGGAAAAATTAAACGGCTTTGAATTAAATGATAAAAAACTTGTTGTTACCGAGTCGACTTCTGCAAAGAATCATTCATCTCCTGATGTAACGGATAACGAATAATTATTTTAAACGGAATGAATGGATTATCTCTTTTATGAGATAATAGTCAGTAACAATGGATTAAGTGTTTTTTAAGGGTAACGTATAATAAGAATTTTTACGTTCAGGTCTAAATTTGTTTTTATAAAGTAGTATTATAAAAAAAGCCACCTGTTTAAGTGGCTTTGTTATGTTTATATTAAAATTAAATGTTGTTATTATTTAGTTATTACTTTACTTGTTGCATAGTTAACCTTAAAAGCACTTGCTTTACGCAATTCTTGTTTAACATCGGTAACAATTCCCATTTTTACTTTTTCATCGACTTTGAGCGACCAAGTGATCATGGTTCGGTCAACTTCGTTACGTCGTTGTTTTTCCGCTTCAACAAATTCAATGATATCGGTGAATTCGGAAAATTGGTCGTTTAATTGTATGCGAGGTTCCGGCCCTAATTTTTTTATATAATTTTGATTAGGTTTACCGATATTAATACTTGAAACCAATGCTTTCTTTTCCAATTTTTGCACTTCTGTTGCCTTGGGTACTTTAATAACAACAAAAAGTGATGATTCACGCATGGTGGTAATAACCATAAAGAAAAACAAAAACATGAAAATAATGTCCGACATCGAACCCATATTGAGATCGGGAACTACTTTTTTACCTTCTTTTTTAAATCTTCCCATAATTATTTCTTTCCTCCATAATTTGACGGTTCAGCTTCGGAAATACTGATAGGATAGATTTTTTGTACTCCTTTTTTCTGATTCTCCGAAATTTTTTCATAAGGTTTTCCGAACCGTTGTTGTGAATACTCGTCACGCAATTCATTAAATGCCATCGTTAATTGGTTTTGAACGGCAATATACATGGCGTAGGATGTCCCCCTGTCGTTTTGTAGTGATACCACACCTTTCGAAACCATGGCGTTTTCTCCTAAATCGTCGATGTATTTAGCTTGCTTTTCCGACCGATGCGGGTCGTTTGTAGGATTTTCTATAAATTCTTTTGTGATACTTCTCAATTGACGAACATCCGATAACACTTCACCGTTAACCAATAATTGATCATGCATATTAACTAAAATACGCAATACATTGCGTTGATTTATTTTCGGGACCTCTTGATTTTCCTGCAAGGGAGGAGGTAATCTTCTTTGTATGCCTTGATCCGTATTAATGGAAGAAGTCAACAAGAAGAATGTCAATAGCAAAAATGAAATATCTGCCATCGACCCCGTATTTAATCCCGGTGTTTTCTTTGCCATAATATTTTAATTTTTAATTTTGACATAAATAACAGTGCCTAAAAATGCTAATATTACTCCAAAAAAGGTGAAATATGTAACATTTAAAGCCGTTCCCACCCATTTATAAACAGTTGGTCCTACTTCAAGACGTAGAGCGATATCGCTTAATTCCGAAGGGGCTAAGAAATAAGCAACAAGCACAATGGCTGCAGCAATCACTAACATGATTAATGTGCGTATGAGCTGCTTCTTATCACTTACTATTTGAAAAATAGCAAATAATATGATAGCGGCTATTGCTAAAATAATCATGATATAAGTAATGACGAAAGTTAAATTTAAACTCCCCATTGCTTCTGTGTTTGCATCTTTTATGATTACGAAATAGAGACTTGCCAGCCCAGCTATAGCGGCTAAAATGGCAATCCCTATACTTATGATTTTATTTATGATTTTATTCATCGTTATAAATTTTACATGTTAAAACTAAATAAAGCATTAAACTTTATTATTTTTTATATCTTACAACGATATCCATATAGCTTATGGTTGCATCTTCCATTGTATTGGTTAAACTGTCGATTTTAGAAACAAGGTAAGAATAGAATAATTGAAGAATAATAGCTACAATTAACCCTGTTACGGTGGTAATAAGAGCCACTTTCATACCGCCTGCCACAATAGTAGGGGAAATATCACCTGCTTTTTCAATATCGTCGAATGCTTGAACCATACCGACAACCGTACCTAAAAATCCTAAAGAAGGTGCAACGGCAATACAGAATCCTATCCATGACATGTTTGATTCCAAACGTGCGGTTTGAACACCACCATAAGAAACAACGGCTTTTTCAATATCTTCCATCCCTTCATTGTAACGGTCTAAACCTTGATAAAATACACTTGCAACCGGACCGCGGGTGTTACGGCAAATTCCTTTGGCTGCTTCAACATCACCTTTTTTCAAAGCTGCTTCAATGTCGTTTAATAATTTGGTGGTGTTACTGGTTGAAAGATTTAAATATATGATTCTTTCAATCACTAATGCCAATCCTAATATTAAAACAAGTAAAATAGGGGTCATCCATCCGGCACCTCCTTCAATGAATTTATCTTTTAACACTTGGTTAAAGGATTTTTCTTCAACAACTTCTTCTTCAACCTCGGCTTCGGCTGCCACAGTTTCATTTGCAGCATTGGGAGCTATGGCGGAATCTGTTTTCGTTGTGTTTACTTCAGGTGTTTTTTCATCTTGTGCGTATGCTACTTGGGATGACCCGAAGGTTATAAAACTTGCGATTGCTAATAAGGCAACTAACTTTTTCATACTAATTGTTTTTTAAATTTTGTTTTACGTCAATTTTTAATTTTTTTTATTATATCTAGCGGAGAGACAGGGATTCGAACCCTGGAAGCGCTTGTGGCACTTACACACTTTCCAGGCGTGCTCCTTCGACCACTCGGACACCTCTCCTGAGTTTAATTTTCAGTGCGCTAAATTACTAAAAATCTTAATAAGATACATCGTTTTTCTTTTTTTTATTTAGAGCTTATAAAAATCTATTTAACAATAGTTTGTTTTTTGTTATTGTTTTGATTGTTTTTTTTTGGCTTTTATTTCATCGGGGAAAAGCAAAATGATGTCATGAGATTTAATTTTTCTTGTTAAATATAGTGCTGCTGTTGGCGGGTGATTATAGTTTAAATATGCTTTTTGCATTGAAGCTTGTAGTTTGAGCAATTTCTTCCATGCTTATCCCTTTTAGTTCGGAAATCTTTTCGGCAATAAGGGGGATATAGTTGCTTTGGTTGCGTTTTCCGCGATGGGGAACCGGCGGGAGAAAAGGTGCATCGGTTTCTAAGACTAAATGAGATAACGGAATTTGTTTAACAACTTCTTGTATACCGGAATTTTTATATGTAAGTGTGCCTCCTATCCCCAAGTAAAAACCTTTTTCAATCACTTTTTTGGCTTGGTTCACATCACCCGAAAAACAATGAAAAATTCCTCTCATCTTTATTTGCTTGTATTCATTCAAAACCGATAATATTTCAGTAAATGATTTGCGGGAATGAATGATTAGAGGTAAATCGTGCTTAATTGCAAATTCAATTTGTTGTCGGAATGCCATGATTTGTTGATTAATATAGGTTCTGTCCCAATAAAGGTCAATGCCTACTTCTCCTATGGCAAGGTATTGTTTAGGGTCGTATTGATTCAGTATATAATTTAATTCTTCTTGATAATGATTATTTACGTCGGAAGGATGTAGTCCCAACATTGGAAAACAATGTTGAGGATAGCTCTGGCAAACTTTCAACATGGGTTCAATCGAATCTCGATTGATGTTGGGTAATAAAAGGGTGTTGACATTTGCCGTAATACAAGCTTGCAATACTTCATCACGGTCGGCATCGAAGTCGTTTAAATAGAAATGGCAATGTGTGTCGATGAATTCCATCCTAATTGTGCTTTAGTAACGGATGATTAAATAATGGAGTAAAATCTTCTTCGGGTTTCACAAAATAGGTGTTAAATCCTAAGGATTGGGCTGTTTCTATGTTTTGCAACCCGTCTTCAAGAAAAAGACATTCTTCCGGTTGTAGGCCGGAGTCGGCAATCATTATTTCAAAAATTTTCTTATCGGGTTTACAAACCTTCATTTGAAAAGAAAGATAAAGCTTGTCGAAATAATCATCTATATCAATGCCGTAGGCATGGAAAAAAGTGTCGCAGCAGTATTGGAATATCATTTCGTTGATATTACTTAAGAGAAATATGTTATAATGCTTGCGAAGTTTGTTGATTAGGTTTAACTTATAACGTGGCAAATCGACAAGAAAAGTGAAAAATGCTTGTTTGATGTCTTCGTCGCTAAGTTCTTTTTCGGTCATTCGATGAATGTTGTTAAGAAATTCGTGCGAACTGATTTTGCCTTCTTCAAACAAGAGGAATATTCCTTTCTGACACCAATTGTTTAACAAATCTTTCACTTTTTCAATGCCTAATTCGGCAAACGCTTGTATACTTCTTTCTTTGTTGAGGTCGATGAGTACGCCGCCAAAATCGAAAATGAGTGTTTTTATTTCTTTCGTTTTATCTCCAATAAATAATCTTTCTTTAAATAATTGATCCATCTTTTCATTATTTTTCTTTCCACTTTAAAACAAAAAGGCTAAGGATTTATTGTTTGTCTGCGTAAAGATTTTATTAAGAAAACGCAATAAGCATATGAATGTTTTGTTGTATGGTAGTTTATGTTATTGAAATTCAAAATTATTTTATCTATTTATCAGAAAGAGTTTTCTTGATGATTTTAGTAATTATTTGATAAGTTAAAACGGCAGCCAATACGTCGGACGATTTATCGTAAGGATTCGGACACAATTCAACAATATCGAAACCTACTATATGTTTAGATTCATTAACTTTTGAAATAAAATCAATTACTTGCCACCAATTCATGCCTCCGGGTAGGGGAGTGCCGGTAGAGGGGAGTACCGAAGGATCGAAACAATCCAAATCGATGGTGAGATAAACATGGTCGTTTAATCGATCGATGGCTTTGTCCATCCATGTATCGTCCTTTCTGATTTGGTGAGCGTAAAAAACGGATTCTTTATCAATAAATTCTTTTTCTTCCATACACACATTTCTGATTCCGACTTGAACAATATTTGCCATTTCTTTTGTGCGGTTCATTACACAGGCATGATTAAACAAGGAATCATGATAGGAAAAACGCAGGTCGGCATGGGCATCTAATTGAAGTACACTTATGTCGGGATATTTTTCAACATAAGCTTGTATGGCTCCCACGCTTACGGTATGTTCACCTCCCAGAACTACAATCGTTTTATGATCGTTAAGATATTTTTTTACGCTTTGGTAAACGGCTTGTACAAGTTTTTCGGGACTTTCTTTTTCAGTTATGGCTTTGGCAGTATGTATGCCGCAAATATAAATTTCAATATCTTCTTCAATGTCATATAATTCAATGCTATCGGAAGCATCTATAATGGCTTGGGGGCCTTTGTCGGCTCCTTTCACAAAAGTGCTTGTTCCATCGTAAGGAACAGGTAATAATACTACTTTGGCATTGGTGTAGTCGTTATAACAAGAAGGCATATCTAAAAAGAAATCCATTGTTTTGTTATTTGTTGATGCGTTTTTGAAGTATTTCGTATTCTTTTTCGTAGCCTTCTTTTTTTAATAAAGCAAACATATTCTTTTTATAGGCTTCTACACCCGGTTGGTTGAATGGATTAATTCCTAAAGTATAGCCGCTTATGGCACAGCTAAATTCGAAGAAATAGATTAAAGCACCGAGATTCTTTTCGTTCAAACAATCCATTTCGATCTCAATTACCGGAACGCCACCGTCTTGGTGTGCTAATATGGTTCCGTTTTTAGCTTGTGTGTTGATATTGGAAATGCGTTTGCCGGCAATATAATTTAAAGCATCGTAATTGTCGGGATCATGAGGAATGATACATGTATCATTGGCATGAGCAATGGACAAAACGGTTTCGAAGACTATGCGTTGCCCTTCTTGCATGTATTGGCCCATAGAATGTAAATCGGTAGTGTAAATGGCCCCGGCGGGAAAAATACCTTTGTGGTTTTTACCTTCGCTTTCACCAAATAATTGTTTCCACCATTCAATCAAATAAAACATTTTAGGTTCAAAAGCAGTCATTACTTCCACCATATATCCATTATTTAACATATCGTTTCTAAACAAAGCATAGCGAACTGCTATGTTATATTCTTTTTGTTGATTCAATATTTTCGACATTTCAATGGCTCCCTGTACCAACTCCTTTATGTTAAATCCTGCCATGCCGATAGGTAACAAACCCACCGGACTTAACACTGAGTATCTTCCACCTACATCGTCGGGGATAACAAAGGATTTATATCCTTTTTTATCGGCTAAAAGTTTTAAAGCTCCTTTTGTTTTATCGGTAATGCAAATGATGCGTTTTTGTGAACTCCTGATGCCGTATTTTTTTTCGCAATGTTTTTGTAATAAACGGAAAGAAACAGAAGTTTCGGTAGTAGTTCCCGATTTGGAAATGACAATTAATGAATAATCAACGTTGTTTAGAAAAGCTAATAAATCGGCATGGTAATCTTCTGATAGGTTATGACCTGCATAAATAATTTGAGGTTTCTTAGAAGGAAATGAAGTGCTTAAAGCTTCAATCACTGCTTTGGCACCTAAATAAGAACCACCGATTCCGGCAACAACAATATAGTCGGCAATACCGCTCATGGTTTGAATGAGGTTTTCTATTTCGTTTATTAATGAAGGAGGAGCTATGTTATTCACATCCATCCATCCAAGCCATTCACTTCCTTCCCCTTTGCTTGAAATCAGATCATAATACGATCTGACGGTTTGCTTTTGTAGTATTTCGTTTCGATAAGGTGTATGTTCTATTAATTTAATCATTATAATGTAGTATTTATAAGTGTAATTAATTACATAAACTGTTTTATTCCGATTTTATTATTTTAAATTCGACACGTTTATTGATGTAATGTTCCGTGGAATCATTTTCTGCAAGTTGGTTGTCATGTATGTTGAATTTATAAACCAAACGTTGTTTATCTATCCCTTGATTCAATAACCAATAATAAACGATTCTTGCTCTTTTGTAAGATGCTGTTATCTCATTGCTTCCTTTTTCACTATGTGCAATGATTTCAACATTTATATGGGGAAATGTTTCTAAAAAATACCATAAACGGTATAAGTATATCATCGATTGAGGTTGAATGGAATAATTATCGGTATCGAAAAATAAATTACCGAAAGCATATAATGATATGTTTGTGTCATAAGTTATATTATTATTTACGTCGGAGAGATAATGATTAACATAATCATTACTGCCGTTTTTTAAAAGATATAATTTAAAATGTGTAAATGCATCTTCGTATTGTTTCTGCATATATAGTATATATCCTTTGATAAATATGGATTCAATATGTTTTTCGTTAATACTTTTATCCAAATAAATGTATGCGCTGTCTGTTAATCCGTTTTCATAATGGAGAATAGCTTGATTATAATATTGTTCTGCTATATTTTTTTCGGGAGTTATTTTATGCAACAACAAATCTTGTGCTTTTGTTGAAGAAGTAAAAAAACATATCAACAGAATGACGATGGATTGAAATGAGTATAATGAACGAAAAGATATTTTTTTCATAAAACAAATATTTAACACTTAAATACAACACTTACGTTGTTCTTATACGTTAGAATCTTTGTTTTGTTTCAATAAAATTGGGAGAGCCTCTCATGGGATTCGAACCCACGACCTACGCATTACGAATGCGTTGCTCTACCAGCTGAGCTAAAGAGGCATTTTGCGGCTGCAAAAGTAATAAATTATCAATTACAATTCATGCCAACGCATTTTTTTTTCTTCGGTATACATGATCTTGTTGTTATCAAGTAGCCATCGGATTACTTTGATGGTTTTTTCTTCCGAAAAATGCGTTTTATCCATTAATTCTTCAATGCTTAAATCGGTTTTTATTAATAGGGGTTTTATGATTTTCAAAACATTGTCAAAATCTAATGCGGATAATTCCATTTTGTTTCTTTCTAAACAAATATCACATTTTCCACATCTAACACTTTCTTCTTCTCCAAAATAGGTAAGCAACTGACGACTCCTACATTTGGTTTGATTGTTAACGTATTGAATAACGGTGTCGAGCTTTTCGCGAGCAATCTCCATGCGTTCTTTATATATGGATTCGGATAATATAATGTATTTGGATTCTAATCGATTGGATAAAAACACTATGCGGGGTTTTTCGGTTTGTTGTTGATAAACAAGTATTCCTAATTCATCCAATTTAAGTAAGGTTTCAGTGATTTTCTGAACCGGAATATTGGCTCTTTTGGCTAACTCGTTTTCGTTTATGCGAGTAAAGTCAGTCAACAAGCCGGCATAGGATCTTAATAATAATTTTATTAAAGCATCGAAATAAGGATTTTCTACTTGGAATCGATACAAATCTTCGCGTGAACAATGAATGAAGACTTTCGAGGCATTGGAATAAGGATCGGTAAAAACAATTAAACCGGCTTTTTCGATAAAGTTCAATGCATGGAAAGTAGTTAAAGGATTTTGTTTATAGGTTTCGGCAAAATCATTGTTGTCAAATTCAAATGAAAGGCCTTCGCCACTGCCGACGGGAATGCGGTAATAATTGCACAAAGATTGATAAATGTCTTGAATGTGTGGAAGTTCCGGATATGTGAGGGAGAAGTAGTTGTTTAAATTAATGATATCCGAATTATCGAAAAGAAGGATAGCGTAGGCTGTTTTTTCATCCCTGCCGGCACGTCCGGCTTCTTGGAAATATGCTTCTAAGTTGTCGGGTAAATCCATATGAACAACAAAACGAACGTCGGGTTTATCAATTCCCATACCGAAAGCATTGGTAGCAACCATGATGCGTGTTTTGTTTCTCGCCCACATATTTTGTTTTTTATCTCTAAGGGTCATTGATAGTCCGGCATGATAATTATCGGCCGATTCCTTATTGAATTTTAAAAATTGAACAATTTCCTGTGTTTTTCGTCGATTTCTGACGTAAACAATACCCGAACCGGCAGTTCGTTTAACAATTTTTAATAAACGCTTTAATTTATCTTCTTCTTTTATGACAAAGTAGGTAAGATTGGAACGCATAAAGCTTTTTTGAAAAACGTTTTCTTTTTCAAAGTTTAATTTATGTTGAATGTCTTTAACCACCAATGGGGTAGCCGTTGCTGTTAATGCTAATACAGGAATGTGTTTATTGAAAAGCGGTCGTATGGATGCAATTTCCAAGTATGGTGGTCGAAAATCGTAACCCCATTGTGAAATACAATGTGCTTCGTCGACAGCCAACAAACAGACTTTCATTTGTTGGAGTGAGTTTTTCATCAAAGTGTTTTTCAGGCGTTCGGGTGAAATGTAAAGAAATTTTATTTCACCACGAATACAACGGGTTATTACCAATTCAATTTCTTTGTTGTGCATGCCACTGTGGATGGTCGATGCCGTAATGTTTCTTTTTCGAAGATTCTCCACTTGGTCTTTCATCAAAGAAATAAGCGGCGAAATTACGATGCAAATTCCTTCTTGTGCCATCGCAGCCACTTGAAAACAAATAGATTTCCCTCCACCGGTTGGTAGTAGAGCCAATGTGTCATTCCCTTCAAGAACGGAGCGTATGATTTCTTCTTGTAAGGTTCTGAATTTTGAATACCCCCAATATCTTTGTAAAATAGCTTTGATATCCATTTCTAGTTTTTTTTGCAAATATAGTTAAAATATGGTATTGTGTTTTATTCCTTCAATGATTGTTTTCTTATTATTTTAATCTTTTAGTAAGCATTTGTTTTCATTAAGGGATAAATAAAACCAATTCCTATTTAATTTGAAGCAGGGGGATGTATAATAATCCCTCCGGCAATCAGGTCTTCTCCTTCGTAGATAACTCCCGATTGGCCGGGTGTAACGGCGGCCACCGGTGTATGAAATGTTCCTTTGATATATGAATCGCATTGTTCCACCTCTGCGGTAGTGCCTGCATCAAGGTAACGAATGCGTATTAATGCTTCAAAGTTGGCGGGGATGCTTGCATATTTGTGTAATACGAAATCTTTTATATAAATATTTGTGGATAATAAATCTTTTCTATCACCTAATGTAATGGTATTATTATGTGGATTAATAGCATATACGTATTTTCGCTTGCCGAAAGAAATTCCTAATCCTTTGCGTTGTCCTATGGTATAATTAGGTAGCCCTCGATGTTGTCCTACAACATTTCCTTGTGAGTCTAAGAAATGACCAGGAGGATTTTCGGTTTCATAATTATCAATGTTTTCACGTAAAAATTTGCGGTAGTCGTTATCAGGGATAAAGCAAATTTCTTGACTTTCACTTTTTTTTGAGAGTTTTTCAAATCCTTTTTGATATGCAATTTCACGAACTTCTTTTTTTGTAAGATTACCTAAAGGAAAGATGGTTTGAGCCAAAGAGTCTTGTGAGAGTTTCCATAAAAAATAACTTTGATCTTTTTTATAATCAATGCCTTTTTTTAAATAATACCGATTGTTATCGTATCCGATTCGAGCATAATGTCCGGTAGCAATTTTTTCGCATCCCAAGTTTTTGGCCATATCTAATAAGTAGCCCCATTTTACGGTGGCATTGCAAAGCACACAGGGGTTGGGAGTACGACCATTGAGGTATTCGTTCTTAAAATCGGCTATGATAGTGTTTTTAAATTCTTCTCTAATGTCAAGTATATAATGTTCAAATCCCAAACTTTCAGCCATTTGTTTGGCTTCTATCAAGGTGTTGAAGTTACAACATCCGGTTTCTTTTTCATTACATGCGGTTAAGGGAACATCGTAAGCGCGAAAAGTTACGCCGATTAATTCATAGCCTTGTTCAAGTAAAAGAATGGCGGAAACACTGCTGTCAATTCCGCCGCTCATAGCCATTAATACTTTTGTTTTAGACATTTTTTTATTCGAGTTTTGGTGGTTTAGGATTGAAAGCGGATTTTAAAAGCTGATAATAATCATCGTAAGTAAATACGTCGAATTCAGGACGGCATAAGAGTATGACTTTTGCTTCGTTGGGATTCTTTTTACTGGGTATGATTTTTTTAATGGCATCATAGGAAGAAAGCAAGTGTTCGTTAACAAATATAAAATATTCAATGGTGGCACATTTTGAGATACGCATTAAGTCATCATAAATCGTTATGGTAGAAGAGTCTTTTAATTGCATAATAAGTGTTTTCGATGTTTTTTGATAAAAATAGGCTATTTTGTTAACATCAACTTTTATCCATTGGCCGGGTGTCTGAAATCCTAGAAACATATTGGTGATAGTTCCTTTATCGAAATATTCAATTTTAAGTTCTTGTCCGTCTTCGTTATAGTTTACCCATTTGCCGTTACGAAAATCTTGTGCATATACGCCTTTGTTCTTTAGTTTTCCGTTTTCATAGTAGTTCTCGAAAGTGCCGTGCATCTTGTTGTAGTTGTAATACATTTTTGTACGTAATGCACCTGTGATATAATAATTGGAGTAAAGTCCGTGTTTTTGTCCGTTTAACCAATTTGTTTGTTCTAATAAAACACTATCTTTTGATGAATAGATTTTGGAAAGGCCGTTTAATTTACCTTTGAGGTAATTTTCTTCGGCAACTAATTTACCGTTTGAATTATAATAGAGCCATTTCCCGTCTTTATTTTTATTCCAATAAACGCCTTCGGCATATTTTGTCCCGTTTTCGTGAAACATTGTCGTTGTTACAATAGGGGAATTGGCAGTAAAAAAAGAGATGTTTTTTATTTTTCCGTTAGGATGATAATACAAAAACTCGCCTATGGGTTCTCCGTTATAAAAGCGACCTTCATATTCTAATTTATTCTTTTTATCATATTTTTTCCAATATCCGTATTTCTTCCCGAATTTATCGGTACGATTAAGAGTATCGGATTGTGAAAAGCTTAAACAGATGATACCGACAAATAGAAATGTTAATAAGTTTCTCATTTATATATATGATATTATTGGATTTATGAAAATGTTTTTAGTGTGCAAAGATAATTATTTTTATAATAATTTATATGATTTTAATAAATAATAAAGCTTTTTATCATAACGTTATTCATTCACCTATGCATGAATGTAGGAAATGCTAATGTTTCGCATAATGTTTAAACGCAAAATTCGATTTTTATTTTATTTAATTGTTTTATTCTTTAACCAAAGCTTTGGGCAAAGTAAAGATGTTTTCAAAGGGAGAATTATTGATTTTTTAATTTCTCAACCTTTAGAGGATTGTTATATTCATAATTTAAATACAGGAGCAACCGTATTTAGTAATGAAAAAGGCGATTTTTCTATTGGGGTTAAAGGTTATGATACAATTGCTATTACACGAGTAGGATATAATCCTGAATTTTTAATCTTAAACGATTCTTTATTGCGTGTAAACGACAGAGTCTATATACGGTTGTTGATGAAAGCTATCCTTCTAAGAGAAGTTAAAATATATGCCGTTAAACCTTATCCTGTTTTTGTTAAAGATTTAACTAAGAAAGAAGACAATATATTAGATGTTGAAGGTTTCAGTTTAAGTGAAGAAGAAAAAGAAAAGTTAACACAGCAATCCACATCAGGAAATATTCTTGCTTTAACACCGTTGGCTCATCCTTTTACTTTTTTTTATGAGCAATACAGCCGGAAAGCAAGGTTGAAACGGGAATATATTAGTTTAATGGAACACCAAGATGAAGTCAGTGTGCTCGCTCAAAAATATAATCCAGAGATAGTAAAGCAAATTACACATCTCGAAGGAAATGAATTGGAGGAGTTTATGGTGTATTGCTCCTTTTCCTATTACACTTTGATTGTTTCTACCAAACAAGAAATTGAAGCCATGATTTTTAAAAAGTTTCAACTATATAAGCAAGAAAATGCCCGTTGACAATAAGTTGCCTCTCATTTGCATTATAGGACCAACAGCAACAGGGAAAACACGTTTAGCTGTTGCTGTGGCTCTTGCCATCGAAGGAGAAATCATCAGTGCCGATTCACGACAGGTTTATAAAGGTATGGATATCGGTACAGGTAAAGATTTACACGAATATACTGTTGGGAATAGGTGTGTTCCTGTACATCTTGTCAATATAGTTAATCCGGGTTATCATTATAATGTTTTTGAATATCAACACGATTTTTTTTCTGTATATAATAAAGTTGTTGAAAGCAAACATTATCCTATACTTTGCGGAGGTAGTGGAATGTATTTAGACGCTGTGTTGAATGATTATTTGTTGTTACCGGTGCCGGAAAATAAAACATTAAGAGAAAGTTTGGCGTCTTTTTCTATGTCGAAACTCAGCGATTTATTGGCTTCATATAAACCTTTGCACAATGTTACGGATATTAAAGATCGCTATCGGTTGATTCGTGCCATTGAAATTCAAGATTTTTATAAAAATAATCCTGTCGATAAGAAGACAATGCCGTTAAATCCCATCATATTTTATGTGCATTTTCAACGGGATATCCTTCGTAAACGCATTACGGAACGCTTGCACTATCGTTTAAATAATGGAATGATTCAAGAAGTAAAACACTTGTTAGATAAGGGTGTTCCGGTTGAAGATCTTATATATTACGGATTAGAATATAAATATATATCCTTATATCTTACCGGAAAATTAAATTATGATGAAATGGTTGAAAGATTAAATATTTCCATTCATCAATTTGCCAAACGGCAGGAAACATGGTTTAGGAGAATGCAGCGTAATGGATGGGTGTTTCATTATGTTGATGGAACGCTTGAAGAAAAAGAAAAACTGAAATCCGTTTTAGATATACTTAAAATGTACTGAGATTCCGTTTGTCTATCAACTTCGATATTTCTATAAATTGACATTGTAAAATAGAAACTACGTACCGATGTCGTTAAAACCACACACACAAATTTAGCCCTTTTCCCACTATTTTTCCTTTTAGTGCCGAAAAATCGTTAGTCAGTGGGTGATTTGGATTCACCCACTGACTTAGTCTGTTAAAGCACATAAGGGACACGAACGAGAGAAATGTAATGGATACTTACTGCTAAGTATTAATCATTGTGTCAATTCTGACAATTATGTGATTCTGTTAATTCCAAATTGAAGAAAGTAATTTCGTGGCATACCAACGGCATGCCGGTTTCGCATCTTTATCATTTGTTTTACCAAGCTAATCATTCCTAACGGAATGCTCTTTCTTGTGCATTTGAATCTTTGTGCTCTTGCGGGTGATATCATTTTGTTTTTAATAAAAAGAGGCTATGTTCTATAATAAGTAAGATAAAAGCGATATAGTTGCAGCATGAAAATAAAAGAATATAAGCGAGGAATATATCAAGTGCAACAGTCCTTTTGTAGATTTGTGTTTGATTACTGACTTTCATAACAAAATATTTAGTCATCCCGTTTTCATTTGGAACTGCACAGTAATACTTTTCTTCCGGATGTCCGGGTTTTGATTTTTCAATTATTTTTACTTTAATTC
>MWCE01000241.1 GCA_002069895.1 Bacteroidetes bacterium ADurb.Bin234
ACGCCTCGGCTTTTCCATCTGCTGATTTCCATGCCATAAAACGGCTGAAACCTGCTGAAATGGAACCTGCTTTGGCTTCCAAACCATCTGAAATCAAGACAAAGCCATTGTAAGTAAAAAGCGTTGGAATTATTGATTTGTAAGTTTCAATTTGTTTGAATGCTGAATTTATTGTTGCGTTTTCGTCCGCTGCATTTTTCAATTCGATAACAACCAACGGAATACCGTTTACAAATAGAATTACATCTGGTCGTTTATTATTGTTGTTTTCAACTACAGTAAACTGGTTGGCTACTACAAAATCGTTGTTGTATGGGTTTTTAAAATCAATCAACCAAACTCGGTCGCCACGGTCATCGCCATCAACCCGTTTGGAAACAGGAATACCTTCGGTTAAAAGCCTGTGAAAAGCTTCATTATTTGCAATCAGTTCGGGCGATACAATGCGTTGAATTTCCTTGATAGCTTCGGCTTGTGCATTGACAGGAATGGATTTATTTATGCGTTTTACCGCTTTTTGTAAACGCTCAACTAATAAAACCTGCTCGTAGGTTTCCCTTTTGTCGGACACTGAGCCTGCCGAAGTGTCACCATCGGGGGCAATATCGGGAGCATAGATGTATTCGTAACCGAGTTTGTCGAACAACTCGATGGCAAAGGATTCTATGTCTGATTCTGTTAGCTTGGTCATAGCTGTTTGTATTAAATTGTTTTTATTCTATTCTTCATTTTAATCCACATTGCGTTTGCCTTCGGTTTGAACTATCCGGATTTTCCGGATAGTTGACGTTTTGTTTAATTCCTTACTTGCATAAATATTAGCAAGATGTTCATTTACAGTGCGTACATCTACACCAAACAATTCTGCCATACGCTTTTGCGTAAGCCAAAACTTGCCGTCCTCGTATTGAACCTGAACGCTGACTGTTCCTGTATCGGTTGTGTATAGGATTATGTTGCTGTCATGGGGTTGTATATCTGATTATAATAATCTGGTCATTTTGTTTTGTCATATAATTCATCTGTTTGCCATTTGGCAACATTGTTTTCAATGTATTCTGCAATGCGGTTTAATTCATTTTGATCACGAACAATACGGTCGTAAAAACGTGATTGCCATGCAAATTCAATATTGTTTTCGTGGGCAGATTTGGTAACGGCGGATTTGACGCCACCGACCACAATGGTTAATGGTCCACGTTTACGCGAAATAATTTGCATTTTTTCATTTAATACATCCGATTTCAATCGTTGTTGTAGAGACGATGCGCGCATCGTCTCTACGGGGAAATTCATATTATTAAATTTATCCCCGTCAATAATTACAATTGCGTGAATATGGTTGGGCATGATAACAAATAATGGTATTTCGGCGTATGGATAATGTACCGACACATTGTGCAAATTATCTGTTGCCGTTTTTCCGATTTCCGACAACCGCATTTGCGGTTCGCCATTATCACCATTTTCAATTTCCCCAAAATAATGTTCACGATTTTTGGTACAAATTGTTATGAAATACACACCGCCATTGTACGAATGCCATGCGGCACGGGCGGACGTGGTACGGTATTTATTTTTATATAATTCGGACATGTTGGCGTGTTATATTATTGTGGCATTTCGTATGAAATGCTATCCGTATTAATCATAAAGATATTTTTATCGGGAAATAGACCCTTTGCAATACTATAATTTTTCTCTATTTCTTTTTTCATTGCAGTTATATAAATGGTATCTATTTTTGAACTGTTTATTTTTTCAAATATATGATTGTCATTTTCTGCTAAAGAACTACCTATAATTACCATATTTCCAGAAAGAGTTTCTAATTTTTCATAGCAATGTACCAAATATTCATTTTGTTGTATTACTTCCATTTTATTAGTTGATTGAAAAATACATACAATTTCTTTTTCTTCCGTATTCAATAGTTCTTCCAATTTTTCATATAATGCCTTATCCTTATCTTGAGTTATCTTTTTTATCTTTTTCCCATCTTTATAGATATGAAAAGCGCCATGAAGAAAAAATAAATTTTGAGTTATACTATTAGTTTCGAAAACAAAATCATCTTCAAATAATGATAATTTTTTGCTGCCATCATCAACATGATTTAAAATTTGATTTCTTTTTTCGTCTTCCAATATTTTGTTTACAACCTTTTCTATACTTTTTGAATCCCAATCTTTGCCTTTATCCTTACAATATGTTTTAATAATCGATATAAATTGTGTTTTTGGAAGAAGGCACATAGCTTTTTTTGTTGAAGAATTATCTTCAATTGTTATTTCTAATCCTCCGGTTTCTCTTGCTTTTTTTATCTCAGAATAAATGGCATTTTGTCTATCGTCTAAATCACTCCCTATAAATTTTATCGTTGGTTCAAAAGAGATAGCGTTATTTTCATTACCAACTGATTTATATTTCAAAAGCAGCATATATAGAAAAGAATCGTAATTGAGTGTAAAATAATTAGTAAATTGTTTTAGAAGTATATATATGCCTTCATTCTTTTCCTCATATATATTTTTAATTTTAGATTTTACTATATCGTGTAAAGCCTGCATAAAATCAAGTTTTATTTTATTGCAGACATATTTCTTTAAAAAGGAATTACTATCAGCTATGTCTTCAGTTATCTTGTTTAAAAATAATTCTAAATCGTAATTACATGCTTCAATTATAGAAGTTGCTTCAGCATATATGCCATAATTGCTTTTCAACATTTTCTTAAATATATCCGAGTAACCAGTGTGCACACCTAATCCATAATTAAATCCATTTGCTATAAGTAGATTGTTTTCCTGTCCATCAATAGCAGCTAACATTTCTTTGTAAGTAATTAATTTAGATTCATCCATAATTATCTAGTCTTAAATTTTAACTTCTCCATTCCTTTAGAAAGAATGTTATGCATTTGAGATTATGTCTAGCATTGATTTTATGATTGTGCATCAATAGTAATATTAGAGTAATCAACTAATTTCTTTTCTAATCTCTTTTGCTATTTTGCAATTGTCTTTATCAATTATTATAGTAAAAAATGCTTTTACATCATCATCTGTGAGTATATAGCGCACCTGATTATTTGTTAGTGCTATGTTCATTAGTTTATCTTTTTGCATTTTAGACCAATTATTACGACTTTCTAACAATTTAATAATCTTATGTGTATTCATAAAAGACGAAGACGATTCTAGTTGGTTTATAAGGTCGTCTTTTTCTCTTTCTTCCTCACTCTTTTGGTGAATTTCCTGTTCTTTTTCTTCAATACAATTGTAATATTTGTTTTCAAGCACCTCATTTGTTTGTGTCCGATCAATAATATGTTTAAGCAAATTATCTAATTCGGAATTTTCAGAATAATCTGATGGGACAAAATATTTAATGCGATTTTCGTTAAGCATTTTAAATACTTTCGATTTATCTTTTGTCTCTGAGTTATATACACCGATAGAATATCCGCCATTAGTGTTAACTAATTTCATACATGGAATATCTGTGTCGCTATCACCAATATATACCATATTTCTAAAAGGTACACGGAACTTACTTGGTTCAATGTATGTATTGACTTGCTGGTCGTTTACATCTAAAAATCCTTTTTTTATTCTAAATAGGAATTGGGTCTTATTAGTATAATTAACTACTTGTGCAGGCCATACAGCAACGCCAGTATCATCAAAATAAAAGGAACTTGCATATATTTTTTTAAATTTATTAGCAACAGAAGTTCCTTCAATCATCTCTTTTAATCCAGATGATATTATATAATGTTCAATTAAAATATTGTGTTCTATACCGTACTGATTAATTCTATCAAACCAAGTGTCAACACCATTAAACAGAGTTACTTTACTACCAGCTGTTTTAAGTGTTTCTCGAGTAAATAGATTTTTCCCTCTAGATTTTTTCAGCATTAAATACATATATGCAAGATTCTGATCCATTTCATTATCTTGTGCTAAACCATTGGATTCTGTCCAAAAATCTTTGACAGCATCTCCTACTGATTGAATATAACCTTGTGCTTGCATATCATCTGGAGATAATGTTTTATCAAAATCATAGCATATGGCAAGAATTATTTTCTTGATTTCTTTGTTTTTCTTTTCCATATTATAATTAGTTATCTATTATTAACTCCCCACTCATCAACTTCGGCAACAAAGTGTCACGCAAAGCGGTGAGGGTGCGGATTTGGATTTGGTTTTTAAGTATTTTATTGAAAATTGGTTTTACCTGATTATCAAAAAATAGAAGGCTCTCATTATCGGGAATAGGAATAGGATATTCTTTTAAAATATCTGTTTTTAAATTAGTGAAAATGCTACCATTCCCTTGTTGTAGAAGTTCGGGTCTAATTTTCTTAAATAGCAGATACAAAAACTCATTTGAAAAATGTGATTTTGGAAAATGAAGCCAACCATCGTGAATACAAGTATCAACTTGTAAAATTTTTGCAATACCTGGGGTTGCACTATTTGATAAAACCAATGTGCCCGCTTTTAAATGCGTGGTCTTATTCAATCCTTCAATCTTTATATGTTCTTTTATTTCAAAAATATAGGGTGAGTTTTCTTTCGTAGCATCAGATATTTTTAGCCACCTAAGTCCTGTATCTGATAAATAATCTTGAATAGGTCTTGGAGAACCACCTCTTTTTACAGTAACAAGACTTCCCAAAGGTTTAATTTCCCAATCCGCCTTCGCTTCCTCCACAAACCATTGCCTAAAAAGCGTTTCGGCCATTTTTTCGAGGGTGGCGTTTTGGCGGTGGAGCAGGTCTATTTTATCGTCGAGGCTGGAAAGGATGGAGGCGATGGATTTTTGTTCTGTTAGGCTCTTAGGCAAGTTTAATATAAGTTCATTAAAACATTCTTTAGGTACTCTTTGTCTTCCAGATGTTCCATCAAGATTAATTTCAGCATGTGAACGAACCTCATCCCAACGTGAAAGATAAAAAACAAAATCTGTATCAGACACATTCGGTTTTCCTCTAAAAACTAAAAATTCAGTAGATCCAAGACCAACTCCATTTTTTAAACCCTTAACTTGACAAATCTTACCATTTTCAAGACATGGTGTAATTCTTGCAAAGAGTGTGTCTCTATTTTCAAATTTTGCTCCACTGCTATTCAAACGTGTTGAACTTGGATAACAATATCTTTTCCCATTTTCTAGGTCTTTCATTTCAACAAATGATACTTGTTCATTTGCTGGAAGTTTAACCGTAGGATTCATTAAGACAAAATCCGAAAACCTATATTCTTTCCACTCACTCATTTGTCTTAATCTTTAAAAGGTTTATGGAAATGTATGTTTGAGTAGCTTGTTTAGTTATCATTTTCGAAGATATTTAAATACGGTTC
>MWCE01000242.1 GCA_002069895.1 Bacteroidetes bacterium ADurb.Bin234
AATATGCTGCAAATCAACAACCAATAGGTAACCGATTACCTTTAAAAAATTGAAAAGGAAATTCCATTGTTAGGGTGCCCACCCTGGCTTCGCTCGCTGCTTTCGTTCGTTTGGCTCGCTGCCTTCGTTTGGGAATTAGG
Organism: Bacteroidetes bacterium ADurb.Bin234; assembly: GCA_002069895.1. Taxonomy (GTDB): domain Bacteria; phylum Bacteroidota; class Bacteroidia; order Bacteroidales; family WCHB1-69; genus UBA5266. The sequence continues at coordinate 141 of MWCE01000242.1, forward strand.
GTGCCCACCCTAACAATGATTTTTGGGAACCGGATTTTGGCGCATGCTTAGGGTCATTTTCATTTCTAATTAACAAAAATATAACGCACGACTAATGAGGCTGTCATTTTTTGTGCTTTTTGCGGTCAACCTATTTCAGGCATTGACAGTTGCAAAAAGAATTCACCATTTTATATAAAATAAGTATGTATAAAAGAAAATATGATTACTTTTGCAACCTATAAATTCAAATATATAAATAATAAAAAATTATATTAATAATGAAAAGAATAATAATCCTATTCATATTAGCACTTTGTTGCTTGAATATGTCGAACCTAATGGCACAAAAGAAAAAAGCCTTTGCGGGAACCGTTAAATATGCTATCAAATATGAAGGTGATATCGATCCGCAAGATTTAGCCAAAGCTCCAACAGAAATCAGTTATCTCGTTGCCGGAAACAACACAAAAGTAACACGTGATTTGGGGGGTGCTTTTAGGCATGATATCACGATTGGCGATTCGGGCAAAACCATCATATTATTCGATATTCCCGGTCAAAAGATGGCTGTTGTCGTAACAAAGGAAGAAAGTGAAGAAGGCCAAAAAGCATATAAATATGATATTGTCGATGGAAATGAAACAAAAGAAGTGTGCGGTTTTGTTTGTAAACGATATGATGTTACCATAACGAACATCGAAGAAGAAAATGAAACAAAATTAATTGTTTATACAAGCGATGCCATAGGCTTGGATGAAAAAATCAATTTCGATATCCCCGGATTAAAAGGATTTCCGCTGTATCGAACCATTGAGGGGAAAACGGTGAAAACAACTTACGAAGCCGTTGAAGTTAGAAAGAAAAAAGTTAGTCCTGCCGAGTTCATGATACCCGAAGGTTATCAAGTCATGACAGTTGAAGAATTTCAACAATTATTAGAAAGTGCAGGGGGTCAAGGCGAAGAATAATCATTTTAAATTCCTTGTAGTTCTCATTGGCTTCAGCTGGGGAGTTACATTTATGTTTTAAACAAGTTAAACAAAAACCTGTTTGGGCTCATTAATTTATTAAACTAAACTATTAAAAGATGATACATCAAAAATTATTAAATCCTCAAAGTATAGTAGTAGTAGGTGCCTCCAACGATGTGCAAAAACCCGGAGGTAAAGTTTTGAAGAATTTATTGGAAAGTGATTTCAAAGGGAAAGTATATGCAGTTAATCCGAAAGAGAATCAAATACAAGGCGTTCAATGTTTTCAAAAAGTAGAGGACTTGCCTCAAACAGATTGTGCCATTTTAGCCATTGCTGCAAAATATTGTCCTTCGTCGGTTGACGTATTATCTCATCAAAAGGGAACAAGAGGATTTATTATCCTTTCAGCCGGTTTCAGCGAAGAAAACGAAGCAGGAGCCGCATTGGAAAAACAAATAGTCAATACCATTAATTCAGTAGGAGGTACTTTAATAGGGCCGAATTGTACCGGTTTTTTAAATACGAATTATTGTGGTGCTTTTGATACACCCATACCTCCTTTAAGTGCCAAGGGAGTTGATTTTATTACCGGCTCCGGTGCCACCGCAGTTTTTATTAAAGAACAAGGGATGACCAACGGGTTGTCGTTTAATAGTGTATGGGCGGTAGGTAATTCCGCTCAAACAGGGATAGAAGATGTGTTAGCTCATTTAGATGCCACTTTCAATCCGCAAACAAGTTCGCGTGTTATCATGCTTTATATGGAAAAAATCAATCAACCCCATAAGTTGTTGCAACATGCCTCTTCCTTGATAAACAAAGGTTGCAAAATAGCCGCTATTAAATCGGGTGGATCCGATGCCGGCAGTCGTGCAGCTTCTTCTCACACCGGTGCTTTGGCAACATCGGATGTGGCAGTGGAGGCATTGTTCCGTAAAGCAGGTATTGTCCGTTGCCATAACCGTGAAGAACTGACTACAGTATGTGCCGTTTTTATGCATCCCGAAGTTAAAGGGAAAAACATAGCCGTGATAACTCATGCCGGAGGACCCGCCGTTATGCTGACCGATGTGCTTTCCAACAACGGATTAGAAGTGCCTCATATCGAAGGGAAAGCCGCCGATGCTTTGTTGAGTAAATTGTTCCCCGGTTCTTCTGTCGGAAATCCTATCGATTTCTTAGCTACAGGTACCGCCGAACAATTGGCTTATATAATTGATGCTTGCGAGAACGATTTTGATAATATCGATGCGATGGCTGTTATTTTCGGTTCCCCCGGTTTATTCTCTAATTGGGATGTGTATGACGTGTTAGATAAAAAAATGAAAACTTGCCGCAAACCCATATTCCCAATTTTACCATCTATCATCAATGTGAAAGAAGAAATTGCCGATTTTATCCAAAACAAACATAGGATTAATTTTCCCGAAGAATGTGTGTTTGGAAATGCTTTAGCCAAAGTGCTAAACACGCCAAAACCCCAACCCTTGGCACCCGATATGCCGAAAGTGGATATGGCTACCATTCGAAAAGTGGTTGACAATAACCAAAGCGGTTATTTGTCGCTAAAAGATATACGTAGCTTGTTAGATGCCGTAGGCATTGATTGTAAGAAAGAAGTGGAAGTTGTCAACGAGCAAGCTGCTGTTGATTATGCCCGCAAAGTGGGTTATCCCTTGGTGATGAAAGTGGTTGGTCCTTTACATAAATCGGATGTGGGTGGCGTTGTATTAAATGTGAAAGACGAAGAAACCGTTGTTCGTGAGTTTAATCGTTTAATCAAAATAAAAGACACCTATGCCGTTGAGATATATCCGATGTTATTCGGTACCGAAATCTTTATTGGTGCATCAAAAGAAGAAAATTTTGGGCATCAGATACTGTTTGGCTTAGGTGGAATTTTTGTTGAAGTGTTAAAAGACGTAAAAGCTGCTTTGGCGCCGGTAAATTTTGAAGAAGCCAAATCATTGATTAAGCAATTAAAAGGATATAAAATCATTCAAGGCGTTCGAGGACAAGAAGGCGTTAACGAAGATATGTTTGCCCAAACAATTGTCAAAGTATCGGCATTAGTAACAGCAGCTCCCGAAATTGCCGAAATGGATTTGAATCCTTTATTGGGAACAGCCAAACAAATCATTGCCGTAGATGCGCGTATTAGGATTGAAAAATAATTATGATTTATTTGCATTGAAAAAGAGAGATGTTCAACGTGTGAAGGAATTATTGCTTACGCCTAAGCATATAGCCATTCTTATTCATTATAATCCCGACGGCGATGCTATCGGGGCTGCTTTAGCCTTGTCAATGTATTTAAAACAAAAAAAACACATTGTAGATATTATTTCTCCCAATCCTTTTCCTGAGTTTCTTCAATGGATGCCCGAATCGGAAAGGATACTTTTGGCTACTAATGCATTTGATAAGTGTAAAGATAAAATAAAGAATGCCGATTTGATTTTTTGTATCGATTTCAACGCTCCGAGTCGAGTCGGTATCTTGCAGGAATCTTTGGAAAATGCCAAATCGCTTAAAATCATTATCGACCATCACGTTGATCCTTCCGATATATTCGATATTTATTATTCCGTTTCCGAAGGAATCTCTTCATCCTCGGAATTGCTTTATAATTTTTTAGTTAATAAATTAGGAGAGAAAGACGTAATTGATATCGATATGGCCAAATGCCTTTATGTGGGTATTATTACCGATACCGGTTCCTTGAGTTATGCTTGTAACAATCCTTCCACTTACCGTATTATAAGCCGGTTGATTGCCATGGGGATAGACGGAGAAGATATTCATAGAAAAGTTTACGACACTTATTCTGAAGACAGAATGCGTTTGTTGGGATATTGTTTGTCGGAACGCTTACGTATTTTAGATAAATATGCCACTTCTTATATTTATCTTACAAAAGAAGATTTAAAGAAGTTCTCATATAAACACGGCGATACCGAAGGTTTTGTAAACTACGGATTATCTATAAAAAAGATTAACTTCACCGCCATTTTTGTAGAACGCGAAGACAGGATACGCATCTCATTCCGTTCGATGAACGATTTTAATGTGAATGAGTATGCCAGAAAATATTTTAATGGCGGAGGACATAAAAATGCTGCCGGTGCCGATTCCTTCCTATCTATGGAGGAAACCTTGAAATATTTTGAACAATCTTTGAAAGAATGTAAAGTTCATAAATAAAATGAATAAACATTATTTTATATTATCGGGGTTTATGCTGTTATGTTTACTCATATTGGTGTCCTGTCGTTCCGACCGCCAACAATTACCCAAACCGGCTATCGACAATTTAGATGAAAAAATTCTCAATGCCAATAAGCTCATCGTAAAAGACGAAGCAAAAGACATTGAGCTGTTGTTAAAACGCTATGGATGGAAAATGCAATCCACCGGTTCGGGTTTGTATTATAGCATCACCGATAATAAAGAAGGCAATTTATTGCAAAAAGGAGATAAAGTGGAAATTAACTACAGTATTTCCCTTATCAATGGTAAAGAAGTTTACAATTCAAAACAAGAGGGAACTAAAACCATTGTTATCGAACAATCCGATGAGCCTGTCGGACTTCACGAGCTGTTAAAGCTGATGCGGGTAGGGGAAAAAGCAAAAGCAATCATACCTTCTCATCTGGCTTACGGCATATTGGGCGATAACAATAAAATCCCCCCTTACGCCACCTTAATTTATAGAATCGAGATAATTAAATAAATATAAAATAAAAAACATTAAAAAATGAAAAAGTTCATTTCAATAGCAGCAGCCATCGTATGTCTTGTAATCTTAACGAACGCATGTAAAGAAAAAAAGTATAAAGATTATCAACAAACCGAATCAGGTTTATTATATAAGTTTGAAGTAGAAAACAAAGATGCCCGAAGCCCTAAGCCGGATGATTTTCTTTATTTATCCCTATCTTATCGTACCGATAACGATTCTATTGTTTTTGAAGAAAGAGAAATCAACGACATTATGCGTCCTTCGGTTTATTCCGCCGATTTGTATGAAGCCTACGGTTTAATGCATGAAGGTGATGTGGCTACCTTTGTTTTAAAAGCCGATTCATTCTTTGTTAATATGATGGGAATTCAAGACCTTCCGGCTTTTATTTTGCCCGAAACCATGATGGAATTTCATATCAAATTAAACAAAATAAAATCTCTTCCCGAGTTTGAACAAGAAGAAACACAAATGATAACCAAATATGTTAACGACAATAACATTCAAGTGCAACCTTTGGAAAGCGGATTGTATTTTATCGAAACACAAGCCGGAACCGGTGCCAAAGTCGATACAGGTAAAACCATTAAAATAAACTATACAGGTAAATTGTTAGACGGAACCGTTTTCGATTCCTCCCTTGGAGAAGGAAGAGAACCTATGGAATTTGTTTTGCAAGATGGTATGATGATAAAAGGCTTTACAGAAGGATTATTATTAATGAAAGACAAAGGAAAAGCAACTTTGCTGATGCCTTCCAAAATTGCTTACGGCCCCGGCCATCCCCAAAGTCCCATTCCTCCTTATTCTCCTTTGCTTTTCGAAGTTGAAATTCTCGAAGTGAAATAATTATAATTGTTAATGAAAATGAAAAAGTGTATTACAAAAACAGTTTTATGTTTGTTTATATCTTTAACATTCATTGCTTGCAACGAATATAAAGGATATAAAAAAACGGAGTCGGGTTTGTATTATCAATTTTTTACTGAAAACGCAACAGCTCAAATGCCTGAAAACGGTGATATCGTTAGCGTCAATATGGAAATAAGAACCGATAACGACTCTATCCTTCAAGTGGCAAAGATAATGACGGTTATGATGCAACCTTCCAAATTCCAAGCCGATATCTTCGATGCCTTATCCATGATGCACCTCGGCGATTCGGCTTCGTTTATTATTAATGCTAAAAAATATTTTAATGCCTATAACTACGGAAATCAACCCGATTTTGTGGATGATGAAACCATGTTATGGTTTACTATCAGCATGAAAAATATCGAAACCTCAGCAGAATATAATGCCAAACAGATGCAAATGCTTATTGATGAAGAAAAGGCAATAATCGAAAAATATATTGTAGATAAAACGATAAGCACGCTTCCAAGAGAATCGGGATTATATTACATCGAAACAAAAAAAGGAAAAGGAAAACTCCCTGCAAGCGGTCAAATGTGTACCGTTAATTATAAAGGTATGCTACTCGACGGAACCGTTTTCGATTCCTCAGAAGGCAGAGAACCTTTTACTTTCCAACTGGGACAAGGTCAGGTGATTAAAGGATGGGATGAAGGAATTGCTTTGATGCAAAAGGGTACAAAAGCTTTACTGATTATTCCTTCCGCTTTGGCCTATGGCGACCGCGGCGCCGGCGATATGATTCCGCCCTACAGTCCTTTGGTTTTCGAAGTTGAAATGATTGATTTCAAATAGTTTTCCAATGATTCATATAGAAGTCCCTCTTTTGCGAGGGACTTTTTTTTGCCGTTTATTGTAGAAAATAAAGATGTGGGTTTACATGCTCACGAGGTGGCGATCTCATCTTTATGAGGCGGCGGCCTCATCAACACGAGGCGGCGGCCTCTTGAACATAAGGCGGCGGCCTCATCAACACGAGGCGGCGGCCTCTTGAACATAAGGCAGCGGCCTCATCAGGACACCCAAAAAACGCAACAATCGATTATATGTTGTTGTAATTTAGTTGTATATCTGGGTGTCTCGAAAAAGCGCGGAAAACAGGAATTAGGAGCTAAACAAAAAACTGCAAGTTACAGAGTACAGGTTGTTGAGGTGAATAACTAATAGGTGATTTCACTTTATGTGCTTGTATTTTATCAATGTTTTGTAGATATAAGGAAGAATTTTTGTATATTTGCATGCATTTTGAAACATTTAGAATAAATAGTAATACATTCTACTTATAATGAAGACTATACTAAAAATATTATAAAAAAATTACATTATGATGAAACAGGATTCGTTTTTATATCACCCCCGACATTATAAAAACATTGAGCTATGGAAAGATGTTACCGAAGAACAATGGAATAATCCCGAATGGCAATTAAGAAATTCTATTCGTACGGTCGAACAGTTGAAAAAAGTGATTCATTTAAACGCTCATCAAGAAAAAGAAATTAAACGAACATTGGAAAGCTTACACAAAGAGGGAAAAGATGCGATGAGGATAACTCCCTACTATGCGTCGCTAATGCAAGAAGACCCGTTTCATCCGGTCATGTTGGCTGGAGAGAAATCTTATAAACGTTTAGACCCGATTTTTTGGCAAAGTGTGCCGACACCGGCTAATTTATTATTTCCCAATACAGGTGTAGAAGGTGCTATGGATGAGGCTTCACGTTGCTTTGGCGCTGCCTATCAACGTTATCCTAATAGGGTAGCTCTTTTTGTAGCTGAAAACACATCTTGTGCATCTTATTGTATCCATTGTCAGAGAGCAAAATCATTAGACAAAACCGTTGATGTGAATACACTCGAAATAAACAAAGGATTATTTTATATTGCACAAAACAAAAACATCAACGAAGTGCTTGTAACCGGAGGCGATGCGCTGATGATTGGTAAAAATCGACTGCGTTATATTTTAGAAGAATTAGGTAAGATATCCCATTTACGTGTAATAAGAATTGCCAGCCGGGTGCCGGTTGTCTTGCCCATGCTCATTACCGATGAATTGCTGCATTTAATCAATGAATCGGCCAATAAGTATTCAAAAGGCATAGATAAATACGTGTATTTTATGACACATATAAATCATTATCAGGAAATCACTAACGATTTGGCGAATGCCGTTAAGCGGATTCATCGACATGGATTTACCATTAGAAATCAAACCGTGTTATTAAACCACGTGAATGATTATTTTAAAACATTGGCCGAAACTTTCCGCCGAATGTTTTGGATAGGTGTGCATCCTTATTATTTATTGCAATGTCATAAAGAAAAAGGAATTGTTCATTTCATTACACCCATTCAAGTAGGAAAGTTATATATGCAGCAACTTCAAGGATGGATATCGGGTATTACTATTCCTCGTTATGCTGCTAATGTCGAAGGAGGCGGAGGTAAAATCGTTTTGATGCCTTCCGGTCATGACACCTTGAATGTACAAGCAAAAATCGATGATAAAATCTCGGAAAGCTTTGCCGACGTTTCTACTTGGGACGGAAGAATAATGTATCGCTACGAAGCTTTAGGAAGGACCGATTATAAAGAATTTAAAGCAGGAGTGAAAATTATGGATGATTTTATAGGTCGTGAAAAAGCGTTTCTTCCTAAATTGATTATTGTGGATGAAAAAGGAAACCATATTGAGACAACCAACCGGACAAAATTGCCTAAACTTAAAACACTTAAAAAGGCCGAATTATTAAACTACGACCTATATATCAATGATATGCCTTTAATAAATCCTGCCGATGCAGCCGAAGAATTAGAAGCCAAATTTCGAGCTTCTGCCTTTAATCAAAACATTATTTAAAAAGAAAATATATCATCGTTTGTCTTTCTTTTAACTATTTATTATTATTAAACAATCTTATATAAATAATTACGTTTAAATAAAAAACACATAAAGGCCTATTCGATAACATTATTTATTCTTTTTATCAAAAAAAACAATTTTGACCCTAAGGGAGTTATATAATTATTTATTGGAGGCCATGCTTTTGTGTGAAGAAGAAAGAGAAGCAAAAGCAATAACTTATCGCGTGTTGGAATATTTTACAGGATACGATAAGTTAAATATCAGTTTATCACCTCAAAAAGAAATCCCGCTTAATATTGTTAATCGAGTAAAAAAGGCTTTGGTAGCTTTACAAAAACACACACCCGTGCAATACATCACCGGCGAGGCATTTTTTTGCGGGTTGCGATTAAAAGTGAATCGGCAGGTGTTAATCCCCCGTAAAGAAACGGAGGAGTTGGCTTATTGGATTATCAATGAAAATAAAGATTTCGAAGGGGAAATAATTGATTTAGGTACAGGCAGCGGATGTTTGGCAATCGCTTTGGCTCTTCACTTTCCTAAAGCAAAAGTTTTTGGAATCGATATCAATAAAAAGGCTTTAAAGCTTGCGCAAACTAATGCTAAACATCATCATGTCAATGTGGTTTTCAAACATTGCGACATCTTATCAGATGACTTTATGAACTATTCCGGCAAAGGGTATGATATCGTTGTCAGCAATCCGCCTTATGTGCGTTGTTCCGAAAAACAGTTTATGAAAGAAAATGTGTTGGACTATGAACCGTCGAACGCATTATTTGTTCCAGATGATAATCCACTAATATACTATCAATCCCTTACAAAATGGGCAAGCAAATATTTGAATGAAAACGGAAAATTATATCTGGAAATAAACGAAGCGCTTCATGATGAAATGAAGGATTTATTAGCAGCATATCAATTGCAGGACATCTGTCTGAAGAAAGATTTTAATGCCAAATACAGAATGATTAAAGGATATAAAAAGCAAAAAATAATTGAAAGAAACTAAGATTGTTATATTTTTTCAGATTGATTATAAGTGGTTTATTATAAAATTAATCTTGAAATATATTTCTTTTAAAAAAAACACGTTATAGAATTTGAAATTATTTAATTTAAATTATGATAGCTTACATACAAGGGATATTAACGGAAAAAACGCCAACCTATGCCGTATTGGATTGCGCGGGATTGGGTTTTATGTTAAATATTTCTCTAAACACCTACTCTCAACTTCCGGATATTCAACAAACATGCAAGCTTTATACACATCTTTCAATCAAAGAAGATGCACATACCTTATATGCATTTCATAGTGTTTCCGAACGTCAGTTGTTTCGTTTGCTGATAGGTGTTTCGGGTGTAGGGGCAAATACGGCACGTATGATACTATCGGCCATTAATCCCAAAGATTTGGTAGCCTATATCAGTTCCGGCAATGCAAACGTTTTGCAGTCGATTAAAGGGATAGGAAGCAAAACCGCTCAACGTATTATTATCGAATTAAAAGATAAAGTATTGAAAACCGATATCGAAATGAGCGATGCTTTTGTTTTAACCAACAACACCTATGCCGAAGAAGCTTTATCGGCGCTAACGCTTTTAGGTTTTTCAAAACAAGCAGCCGGAAAGGCCGTTGAAAAAATAATTAAATCTTCTTCTCAAACCTTATCGGTCGAAGAAATAATCAAACAATCGTTGAAAATATTATAAGTTATAAAAGCTTAAATATCATAGTGAAAAGGGAAAATAAGTATGGTGGGCTAGGATTATTATTGTTATTGTTAACAATAATTTTTTCTGTTTCTCAAGCCGAGGCAAAAAACTTTGGTGACATCTTAAGGAACATCATTCAAGTGTTTCCCGACGATACCGGGAAAAAAGTCATTCCGCAACCTTCCGACAATCCCTTACAGAAAGATCCTTCCAGTCCCTTTTATCTGAAGAATCCCAAAAACTTTTCCACGAAAATTGAATATGATCCTATAAACAACGATTATAGTTTTCAACGTAAAATCGGAGATTTGAATCATGGTCCCTCAAGTAGTTTGTCGATTAAGGAATATATGGACTATGACATCAACAAAGCTATGCGCGAGTATTGGCGACAAAGGGCAGGGGTGGGAATTAATTCCGAATCACAACAACAAGGAATAATTCCTCAAATTAAAATTCCTAATGAAACATTTGAACATATATTTGGAAGTAATACAATAGATATCAGACCTTCGGGTGCAGTTGAGTTGAAATTCGGGTTAATACATACTAAAAATGATAATACGGCACTTGCCGTTAAGGAAAGAACTCAAACCCGATTCGATTTCGATGCCAATATCCAAGTGAGTTTAAAAGCAAGCATAGGAGATAAAATTCATTACAATATGAATTACAGTACCGAAACCTCCTTTGATTTTGAAAATAAATTCAAAATAGGTTATGAAGGCAAAGAAGATGAAATACTCAAACTCTTGGAATTCGGTGACGTTACCTTGCCTTTAAACAGTACCTTGATTCAAGGGTCCCAAACTCTTTTTGGAGTGAAAGCTCAAATGCAATTCGGAAAAACAACCGTTACAACAGTTGTTTCCCAACAAGAAGGCGATAAAACTACCATTACCGTTGAAAATGGTGCCGAAATGACGGAATATGAAATCAAAGCCGATGATTATGAAGATAACAGACACTTCTTCCTCGCACAATATTTTTATGATACTTATGGCGAAGCCATGAGTACCTTGCCTTTGATTAACTCTAAAGTTACCATTACCCGTATTGAAGTATGGCGTACCAATATCGGTTCCGCCGTACAGGAAAACAGGAATATTATTGCCTTTTCCGATTTGGGTGAAGCCAATCCATATAATAAAACTATTCACCGTTTGGTTCCTCCCGGACGTAATCATCCCGATAGTAACGCCAATGATTTGTTGCGAAATATGAACTATTCACAACTCAGAAATATCAATACCGTCAGCACTTATTTACAAGGTAAAGGTATGGTGGCCGGTATCGATTTCGAAAAAGTTGAATCAGCTCGTTTGTTAAGTCAGAGTGAATATACGTATAACAATAAATTAGGATTTATCTCTTTATCGTCAAAATTAAGTGCCGACCAAGTATTAGCGGTAGCTTTTCAATATACTATTATAGGAGACCCTAATGTATATCAGGTAGGTCAATTCTCAAACGAAGTGCAAACACCGGGTTGTATTGTTGTTAAGTTATTGAAGAGTACGGCCATCAATACTAAAATTCCGTTGTGGAAATTAATGATGAAAAACGTGTATTCATTGAATGCATACCAAATATCTCCCGAAGAATTTCGCTTGAATATACTCTATAAAGGGGATGAAGGGGGAATTGGTATGGGCTATTTTACCGATGTGAATGAGGATTTGAAAGGGGTTCCTTTGATTCATTTGGTGGGATTGGATCAATTGAATTTTCAACAAGCGGCCATACGTGACGGTGTTTTTGATTTTATCGACGGAGCAGCAACCACCGGCGGTACAGTTCAATCGGAATTCGGTAGAATATTCTTCCCTACGGTAGAACCTTTCGGTAAAGATTTACGAGAGAAATTAAAATCCAGTCCCGGCGCCGGCGATAAATATGCTTTCGACTCGCTCTATACCATGACCAAAACATTGGCCCAACAATATTCCGAGAAAAATAAATATTATTTGGAAGGTCGATACAAATCTACTTATGGTAATGATATCTCTTTGGGTGTGTGGAATGTTGCCCAAGGTTCGGTAACGGTTACCGCGGGAGGCATCGTCTTGACCGAAGGCACCGATTATTCCGTCGATTATAATGCCGGTACCGTTCGAATTCTAAACGAAAATTATTTGAGTTCGGGCACACCTATTAATATTTCCGTTGAAAGTTCCAATCCCATGGGAACAAGGAAAACCATGTTCGGCATGCATGTCGATTACGCTTTAAATAAAGATATTATCCTAGGTGCCACTTTGTTGAATTTACGTGAACGAACCGAAACCTATAAAGTTAATTTCGGTGAAGAACCTATCAATAATACCATTTGGGGTTTGAATATGTCTATGCAAAAAGACGTTCGTTTTATTACCAAAGCATTGAACTATTTACCAATTTATAAAACAAAACAAGCTTCAAGCATTGAATTCGACGGTGAATTTGCCCACTTTATTCCGGGTCACTCACGTATCATTGGCAAAGGGGATGAAGCACAATTATATGTCGATGATTTTGAAGCTGCCAAAACCACCGTTAATTTAACCATCCCCGGATTTTGGTTTTTGGCAAGTACACCACAACATCAAACCAAAATAGGCATGTTCCCCGAAGCAGCGCCCGGCATCGGTTTGCAATACGGTTTTAACAGGGCTAAATTGGCATGGTATATTATCGACCCTTTGTTTCATAATAACAGTATGTCAACTCCTTCAAATATCACCAAAGACGACAAATCGGAGATATATTCACGACGTATATTAATTAAAGAAGTTTTTCCATATAAAAGCATTGACCAAACCAGCGAAGATCCTTACCTCTCGGTTTTGAATCTTGCTTTTTATCCTACTGAAAGAGGACCTTACAATTACGATGCCTTAGGCGTTCCCGGCATTTCGGCCGGTTTAAATACCGACGGGACATTGAAAAATCCCCAAACACGTTGGGGTGGTATAATGCGAAAAATGGATAATACCGATTTCGAAACCTCTAATATAGAATATATAGAGTTTTGGATGATGGATCCTTTCTATGAAAATCCTACGCATAAAGGAGGTAAATTGTATTTTAATCTCGGCGATATTTCGGAAGATATTCTCCGCGACGGACGTAAAAGTTTTGAACATGGATTGGCTGCCGACGGTAGTGATAAAGATATTGATTACACCGTTTGGGGGCGTGTGCCTGCCGTGCAATCCATTGTTTCGGCTTTCGACAACAGTGTCAGTACCAGAGTTTATCAAGATGTGGGCTACGACGGTTTATACGATTCACTCGAAAGAGTGTTCTTTGCTGATTATCTTAAAACCGTTCAGGGTATTTTATCGCCTGCTGCTTATCAAGAAATGTATAAAGACCCCTCTGCCGATAACTACCACTTCTTTAGAGGTACCGATTTCGATAACGATAATATTAAAATTCTTGAACGATATAAACTCTTTAACAATAGCGACGGAAATTCACCCACCGACAATGATAGTCCCGAAAAATATGCCACACAGTCAACTTCCTATCCTAATATGGAAGATATTAATAATGATAATACCTTGAGTGAAGAAGAAAGATATTATCAATATGTGGTCGATTTGGCACCCGATAAAATGCAAATCGGGCAGAATTATATTGAAGATATTATGGAAAATCCAAGCGTAAGATTGGAAAACGGGAAAGTCGTTTCCGTTAAATGGTATCAATTTAAAATACCCATTCGCTATCCCGATCAAGTAATTGGCAATATCAGCGACTTTTCTTCTATCCGTTTTATGCGTGTCTTTTTAAAAGGTTTTTCCGAACAAGTCATATGTCGTTTCGGTACTTTAGAATTGGTAAGAGGCGATTGGAGGCAATATTCCAAAGATTTGAAACAAAGCGGCGATTATCCCATAGGTATTACCGGCGATAATACCAATTTCACGGTTTCAACCCTGAGTTTGGAAGAAAATTATCAAAGAGACCCCATCCCTTACCGTATGCCCGGAGGCGTTGCCCGCGAAGATTATTATTCGCCTACAAATAATATCAAACAATTAAACGAACAATGTTTAACCATGAGGGTAACCAATCTTATTGATGGAGATGCAAGAGGTATTTATAAAAACACTAATTTCGATTTCCGACGGTTTAAAACCTTGAAGTTTTATCTCCATGCCGAAAAGGTGTTTCAAAACGACGACGTAAAACAAGGAGATGTTACTTTCTTTATACGTTTGGGGTCCGATGCTTCCGAAAATTATTATGAATATGAAATTCCGGTTAAATTCACCGATTGGTATGTCAGCGACTCGGCTCTGATTTGGCCTTCCGATAACAACATTTCAATTGATTTGAATAAACTTATTGATGCCAAACAAGAAAGAAACATTGCCAACAGAAACGGTGCTAACTATCCATCCAACGAGCCCTATGTGGTTGTTGACGGTAAAAATATTATTCGTATACTGGGAAGTCCTAATCTGAGCGATGTAAACGTGATAATGATGGGCGTGCGTAATCCAAAGAAAAAAAGTATCGGCGATTCGGACGATATGATGCCCAAATCGGTCGAAATTTGGGTCAATGAACTTAGGCTGGGTAATTTCGAAGAAGACGGCGGTTGGGCTGCCCGCGGAAATGTGAAAGTGAATCTGGCCGACTTGGGCGATGTTTCTTTTGCAGCAAGCATTATGACACCCGGTTTCGGTGCGTTGGAATCAACAACATATAGCCGTTTACAAGAACAAATAACCACTGTCGACGTGGCAACAAATTTGCAATTGGGTAAATTCTTACCCGAAAAATGGAGCGTAAGCATTCCTTTCCATTATGACTTCTCACGTAATGTGAGCACACCCGAATATAATCCCTTGAATCCTGATGTGAAACTAAAGGATGATTTAGCTACCTATAACAGTAAAGAAGAAATTGATTCTATTAAGAAACAATCGTTGGCAATTATAAAACGTCAGAATTTCAGTATGATGAATGTAAGAAAGAATAAAACCGCCGCCGATAAAAATCATATCTGGGATATTGAAAACTTTGATGTTTCTTATGCTTATACCGAGAAAAAAGTACAAGACGAGAATTATGAATACGATGATTTAATTACCCATACCGGCGGGTTCGGTTATAATTTCGGATGGAGCCCTAAGAATTACAAGCCTTTGGGAAAATTCGACAAACTGACATCTATCAAATGGTTGGAATTACTTTATGATTTTAATTTCTTTCTCTTCCCCAAATCCTTTTCTTTTACAACCGAAATGTATCGTTCCTATCAAGAAAGTAAATTAAGAAATAAAAGTAAAGGTATTATTATTACCGATCCCATGTATGTGAAAGCTTTTGAATGGGAAAGAAATTATAGTATTGCATGGGATATTACACAATCTTTAAAATTCGATTATTCTGCATCTGTCAAAGCCTTGATCGATGAACCGCAAGGTAGAATCGATACAAAAAAAGAAAAAGATACCATCTGGAGAAACATAGGTCAGTTCGGTAAGATGAATACTTATAATCATAATTTTAACGCCAATTATCAAATCCCTATCAACAAAATTCCTTTATTCAGCTTTTTGACAAGCAGCGTTCGCTATTCTTCGACCTATTATTGGGTTATGGCTCCTCCGGCTATTGATTATTTGGGTAATGAAATAGAGAATTCCAATACCAAACAACTAAATGTAAATGCAAGTTTTATCGCTATTTATAATAAATCTAAATATTTACGCAAAGTTAACCAAGGTACTTTCGGCAGCAGTTTAAACGACAAGCCTATCCTTAAATCCAAACAAGAAAAATGGAAAAAAGAACAACAAGAACTCAGGGCAAGCAGAAGAGCCTTAGCCAACGATTCAACAGAAAATCAAGAAGAAGAAGAACTTAAACCGACAAAAAATGTGGGTAAGGAAGTCTTGGATAATTTTCTGCGCTTAGTCATGATGCTGAAAACAGTTTCTTTTTCTTATAGCGAAGGTAATGGCACCGCACTGCCCGGTTATATGTTGTCGCCTAAACTCATAGGCCTCACTGCCGATAAAGCCTTAGCACCCGGATTTTTGTTTGTGTTTGGCCATCAGGAAAAAGATATCGTTACCAAAGCAGCACAAAATAAATGGCTTACAACAAGTGAAATGTTGAATGTCCCTTTCATTCAGCGACACAATAAATCACTCCAGATTCAGGCAACCATTCAACCAATGAGTGATTTCCGTATTCAGTTAAGTGCTTCACGAACCAACAGCACCTCCGACCAATATTATTTCTTAGCCGACAGCAACGGGGTGTACGGTAAATACACCCGTCAACAGTTGGGAAATTTCAGCATTACCACCATCGCTATAAATACCCTCTTTGAGAAAAAGCAAAATGAAAACACCAGCATAAATTTCGAACAGTTTAAGAATAACCGTCTCGCTATCGCCAATCGTTTAGCCAAAGAAAGAGCTTCCCGCCAACCTGACTACGACAGAGGAAATACCGCTTATCCTGACGGTTACAGTCAATTGAATCAAGATGTTTTGCTCTATTCTTTTATCGCTGCATATATGGGTAAATCGACCGATGAAGTGGATATCAGTACTCCTTTCTTTAAAATACCCTTGCCCAATTGGAATGTTTCTTACCGCGGACTCACAAAAATCCCCGGTATAGATAAAATATTCCAATCCATTACCATATCACATGCCTATGTGTGTACCTATCAAATCGGAGGTTATTCCACTAACCTGCAATACAATCCGGACGAAGGTGATTTGCAAACCATACGCGATGCTTTAAGCAATTTTATTCCTCAAGTAGAGTATGGTCAAGTGGCTATTATGGAAAATATGTCGCCGGTGATTTCCTTGGATTTAAGTATGAAAAACAGCTTTAAATTCAAAGCAGAATGGCGTAAATCACGTACCGTAACCATGAGTACTTCCAGTTTCCAAATTTCCGAACAAACCAATAATGAATTTATTATCGGTACAGGCTATCGATTCAAGGATATTAAAATAACGTATAATTTCTCCGGTGTTAAACGACAATCTGTTAGCGATTTGGTGCTGAATCTCGATTTTTCGATTCGCGACAATAAAACCGTTTTACGTAAAATTGAAGAAAATATCAACCAGCCTTCAGCCGGACAAAAGATATTCTCCATTAATTTCCTTGCCGAATATTTACTTACTAAAAACGTATCTATTAAAGCATATTACGACCATATCTTAAATAAACCCGTGCTTTCGGGAAGCATTTCCAGCTTGAATATCGAAGCCGGTTTTGGAGTTAAAATCAATTTCGCTCAATTATAAATCAAACAAAAACAAACGCATAGACTTTTAATAAGGCAATGATAAAAAAAATATTTATTTTGTACATAAAACAAGTATTTATATAGAAAATATTTGTACTTTTGCAGTCCCTTTTAATGTGGCAAACAAATAGCCGAAAGGGAATATTAAAAGAATCATAAAGGAATATCTTAAAACAATATAAAGATGAAAAGGACATTTCAACCGTCGGTAAGAAAGAGAAAAAATAAACATGGTTTCAGAGAAAGAATGTCAACAGCTAACGGTCGTCGCGTATTGGCAGCTCGTAGAGCCAAATGCAGAAGAAAATTAACTGTTTCCGACGAAAAATTAGGCGGAAAGAAGTTTTAAATAAATTAATATAGTGACAATTAGAGAGAAAGTAATATCATTGCTTTCTCTTTTATTATATATAAAGGTTTGATAAATTAAATTCTATTTCAGTATTGAATGATTTATCCTAAGAATTTCGAAGAGAAAATCGATTTTGACCAAATACGTCTTTTGATAAAAGAAAATTGCATCAGTGCAATGGGACAACAAAAGGTCGAGGCCGTCGTTTTTTCTCCCGACTTAAACGAAATCGTTCGCCTACAAGAAGAAACCGAAGAGTTTAGGCAAATCCTTCTATTCGAACCGGCTTTTCCTGCACAAGATTATATCGACTTAACTCAGGAATTAACACGCCTGCAACTCGAAGGAACTTTTATAGAAACGGAGAGTTTAAACGACTTGAAAGCCGTTTTAAAAACCATACAAGCTTGTTTGCTTTTTTTCCGTATACATTCCAAAGAAGATAAATTCCCCTTTTTATGTACCCTTTCCTCCGGTATATCTATCGACAATCAACTCATTGAACAAATAGAATATCTTGTGGATGAAAAAGGTCGTATCCGCGACAATGCTTCGCCCGACTTGCAAAACATACGTCAGAAAATGCATCGACTCGAAATCGACATTCAAAAACAAATGCGTAAAATTATTCATCAAGCCAAGAAAGATAATATTGTCGAATCAACTGCCGAAGTAAGTGTTCGCGACGGTCGATTGGTCATACCGGTGCCTGCCGCTTTTAAACGTAAATTAAAAGGACTTATTCACGATGAATCGGCTACAGGACTTACCGTTTTTATCGAACCACAAGAGATTTTTGAAACAAATAATGCCCTGCGCGATTTATACCTGCTCGAAAAACGTGAAATCGTTCGCATTTTAACGGCTTTTACCAACGACCTCCGTCCGCAAATACCTTCCATTTTAGCTGCTTCCGACTATTTGGCTACCATCGATTGCATCAGAGCCAAAGCTAAATTCGCCTTGCTGATTCAAGCTGTAAAACCCCTTATTGTCGATAAACCTATTATTCAATGGAAAAAAGCCAAACATCCTTTGTTATACCTTAATTTTCGGAAGGAAAAAAAAGAAGTGGTTCCCCTTGATATTGAAATTGGCAATAATTATAGTATCTTGATTGTAACGGGTCCTAATGCCGGCGGTAAATCGGTTTGCTTAAAAACCGTCGGTTTGCTGCAATATATGTTTCAATGCGGACTCTTGGTGCCGGTATCGGAATTATCGGAATTCGGTGTTTTTAATCAAATCTATCTCGATATGGGCGATGAGCAATCGATCGAAAATGATTTAAGCACCTATAGCTCACATTTAAAAAACATGCAAGCGATTGTACAAGGCCTTAATCACCAAGCCCTCTTTTTAATGGATGAATTGGGTAGCGGTACTGATCCCCAATACGGAGGTGCTATCGCAGAATCGTTTTTGGAATATGTTTCAAAAACCAATGCAAAAGGATTGGTAACAACACATTTCGGTAACTTAAAAGCCTTGGCGGCGCATAATGATAAGATTGAAAATGCTGCCATGCTCTTCGATGAAGAAGCCATGAATCCTTTGTTTGTTTTAAAAATAGGGAAATGGGGAAGCTCATTCACCTTTGAAATTGCACGTAAAATCGGGTTCTCGAAAAGCATACTCGACCATGCCATGGCTAAAATCGGAACCCATCAAATCAATTATGAAAAATTATTGCAAAAAACAGAACGACAACAAATCGAATTGGATAATAAACTCCGTATGCTCCAAGCTGTCGACGCACAACTCAAAGAGCTTATCGATAAACAAAAAGAAACCGACGATGCTTTTAAACAACAGAAATATGAACTGTTGAAAAAGGCAAAACTCGAAGCCAAAGCCATAGTGGATAATGCCAACAAAATAATCGAAAACGCTGTTCGCAATATCAGGGAAAGTAAAGCAGATAAGGAAGTAGTCAAACAAATAAAAGAGGAGGTGAAGCAATTCAAGGAAAAGAATGAAAAAATACTTACCACAAAACCACATCCTGCTCCCAAACTGGAAACACCCTCTTCGAAAATTCAAATCAATGATTATGTAATCATTAACGATACTAACACCATAGGACAAGTAAGTGCTTTGGATGGGGATGATATTATCGTTAGCTTTAATTCCATACAATTTAAAACTACCTGCGACAAGGTAAGCAAAACCCATAACAAACCTAAAGCAGTTAAATCACAAACGGTTCAATTAAGCGATAACAGCATACACAACGAAATAAACGAGAAAGCCCAACATTTTTCTCTTCAGCTTGATATACGTGGTATGCGCGTTGACGAAGCTACACAGGCATTGGAATCTTATATTGATGATGCGATTTTGCTTAGAATCCATGAAGTGAGAATATTACACGGAAAAGGCAACGGCATCCTAAGAAGCATAACCCGCGATATATTGGCGAAAAACAAAGACATAGCCTCCTTTCACGACGAACGACTCGAATTGGGTGGTTACGGCATCACGGTGGTAAAGCTGAAGTAAATAAAAGTTACAAGACAATTAAAAATATAAATTAAGAATTAAAAAAGATGTGCCGTGTGCCGTGTGCCGAGTGCCGAGTGCCGAGATGTCGATGCCTGAATTTGGTTGACCAGTTATAACTCTTTTTTTATTGTTTTTTTTTATTTTTAATACGGCATTTAATCCCAGATTTGGAGTTTTTTCTTGCTTTAAGTTATTCGGATTCGATGTCCGAATAACTTAATAACAATTTTTTAATACGTGTAATTAACCCGTCTTTCTCGTTTTTTCTTGCTTTTGCAAATGTATACTTTTTTCAAACATAATAGGGGTTAATCTTTTTAACTTAATATGTGGCTTTTCATAGTTATGCAGATACACTGTTCGGTCAACCTCTTTAATTAATTCACCAAAATTTCTTATGCTTCTGTGTTTTAAATAATTGTTCTTGACTATTCCGTTAAGTCTTTCTGCTATTCCATTCTCCCATGGATGCTTACACATGCTGTTTATTATGTGATATTTTTTTGTTAATTTCAGAAATATTTTGTCAAAATATTGACCACCACCATCGGAATGGAATATTAAATTTTCCGGAATTTTTCCTCCTCTAAATTTAATGGCTTTTCGCAAAGCCGCTATAGTGGTATCTTCAGCAGTTAAATAATTTGAAACATTATAACCGACTATTACTCTTGAATATGCATCTATTATAAATGTTATAAAATAATATCTGTTTCCTACAAAAACATAGGTGATATCGCTTTGCCATACTTGATTGATGCCAGTAATTTCTAAGCCTTTTATCTTGTTTTCAAATCGTATAACTCCAGAACTATCTGTTGTTCTCCTAAAGACTTTTTGTTTGCGAATATAATATCCATTTTCTTTACAAAATCTTTCAAACTTATCTCTTCCCATAAAAAAAGGGTTGATTTTGAAATATAAATCCCTTACACCCATAGTCGGATGTTTTTCACGTTCTAATCGGATGTAATAATTTAAATATTCGTGTTTCTCAATATCTTTTTTATCTTTTTTTAACATTTTATGCACAGCCTGTTTGGATATACCAATTGATTGAAATAAAGCATTTAACGAATAGGAGTATTTGTCTCGTTTTTTTGTGAAGTGGATAATGGTCTTCTTTCGAATTTTTTTTTAATATCTATCCCATATTCTTCTTCCGCCAAATCAATCATTTTTTCTTGAAAATCAATTATAATCTGCTTTTGACCAACAATTCTTTCCAATTCGGCCACGCGTTTCTTTAATTCAATGTTTTGAATCGTATCACTTTGAGTTTCTACTATTAGTCTTTCTTTTTTACTTCTCATACTGCCAAATTTACTTATCCACCTATGTACATTTGTTTTACTGACTTGATATTGTTTACAAATGTCACATACTCTACTCTGACCGGTTTCAATTTCTTGTACTTTTTTTCGTTTAAAATCTTCACTAAAGATCCTTCTTCTTCTTTCTGACAACGTCAATTTTTCTGTGTTATTTTCTGTCATTTTTTGTGATTTTTGCGGTCAACCTATTTCAGGCATTGACATGGGTAAGTGTGCCTAAAACGGGCTAAAAATGGCCAAAAACGAAGGATGGGGAAATTCCAATACATTGAAAAACTGCCAACTGAGAACTTTCTTAACCGCAGAGAACGCAGAGGGGTATTTACAATCTACTTTTAATTGAACGTTTCATCCGGAATTGTGTCATTGTTGAGGACACAATTGTATTTTCTTTATTTACAGTTTAATTGGAATATTTATCTTTGATTAAACGTATAATTCCAATACGCCCCCCATTCCATAGGAATGTATCGCTCGGTAGAAAATGTGTTAACCAAACACCATTTTCGCATTCCGCTAGGAATGCAACCGACTTATCAATCTTCGACAATTTATTGACCTTATCGCATAACTCATTAAAATCTGTTTTACCCGTAATGATGGTTTTAGCAAAATAAAGTGTTTCACCTTCCTTGCTTAAAGAATTTTTACTTTGTGTGATTTTGTAGAATATCATGACTAAATAATTATAAATTAAGAATTAAATATATGCAAAAATTTGGCGGTAC
>MWCE01000243.1 GCA_002069895.1 Bacteroidetes bacterium ADurb.Bin234
CTTATTAGCAGTTTCTGCCTTCGCCTCTGCCATAGTTTTGCCATGACTTAGAATATTACCTATAATTTGAGAATGATCTGTTTCCATATCTGATTCTGAAAGAATTTCAGAATCGGTTATCTCCCCGGCCAATGAAAATATTATTTCCCTCCTTTTTTCCCAATGAAGTGTGTGGAAGTAGTTGACGTTTGTCAATAATTTAAATAGACCTTCATCAATCAAATCCTTGATTTTTGATTGATATTCTGATTGTTTTAGAGGGACTTCATTCCAGAAGTATGTCGTTTCATTTCCGGTAAACTCCAGGTCATCAGACCCTCTCTTTTTTTGCCACTTTTCAGAAAGAACTCTTTTCAGAGTAATTTCTCTGAAGTCAACATCAATAAAAAGTTCAACTGAATGGTCTATTTGTGGTATAATTACACCGTCTTTGTCATAAGTCTTAATTTCATAATCTTTTCTGTCTTCAATATCCTTTCCGAAAAGACACCACAAAAATGCATTTACGATTGTCGTTTTTCCTGTGGCATTGTCACCGGATATGTTGTTTGTTGTGGTATTGAAGTTAAACTCCGCATTGCGGATTCCCTTGAAATTAATAAGGGACATAGCTTTTAAAATAATATTCATATCTTTGTTTTTTATTTTTTTTGTTGATAATATTTTATAAAGTCTTAGCTTAATTCACTAAGACTTTTTTCTTTTCGGTGAATCAGTTCTATGAGATTACTCTGAACTTTTTCATTTTGAACCCTGTCATAAACTATGTGAATAAGATGCTCTAACTGTTCAATCGTTTCACAAGAAGCAATCCACGATTCAATTATTGCTTCATTATCTTCTACCATCGTGATTTGCCGTTTGTTGATAATTGAATTTTATCTTGTATAGCTTGTTCCAAAATCTGGAGTTCGCTATTTGAAAGCGTATCATACGCCTCCCTGGTTATTTTTTCCATTTGGTCAACAGAACGAGCCATCTTAACCCGATTCAATAATTTTCTTAGTTGTTTTTCCATATTTTATGTTTTTGTTTGTTAATTAATATACCTCAAAGATAATACCCTTGCACCCTCTTATCCAAACTTTTTGCCAAATATTTACAATATAAATGTATTTATTTCCAGATCAACCAAAAATATAACCAAAATAGTTACACTTTGAAACTATTTTGCGTATGATCATATATTGAAAATTCACAAATAATATTAATATACTTATGTGAACAAAATATTAAATAATATATATTCATTAATATATAATCAAATAATATTAACATATTGTAAGCATTTAAAATTATCCGGTTCAGGTGTAACAAATGTTACAGCAATGTTACACCAATGTTACAGTAGTGTAACATGCCTCAAACGCACGTATAGCAAGGCTTTCAGCTGATTTGTTACACTAAATGTTACAGTGTTACAGTGATTTTAAAAATTAAAAAAAATTTAGAAGAAAAATATTTAAAAAATGAAAAAAGTGTAACAAGTGTAACATTTTGATTATTATAATATATATTTGCATTGATATACAGTACTTTACGCTATATTTAGGTGTAACATTTACTGTAACATTACTGTAACATTACTGTAACATTTACTGTAACATTTTTGGTGAAATTGGTCATTTTCTCCAAAAAATAGTTTATATTAGAAATATATATATATGTTTTTACAAGTTTTTGCCAAAATTAGAAATTATCAAATTACGTATTATTATAATATGTTAATATTATCACAGATAGGTCAATTTGTATTATATTTGCCTTTTAAACGCTCCTCAAGCATGACAGAAAAAATTAAGATATACGATAACAAACGAAGTGAGGAGCGTTTTTTGTATCGGGCATTAGGGGAGCGGAGTAATCTTTTTCACTCGAAATTGACAAACCTCCCCTTTTAATTTTGTGTTATGAAAGAATTAGTAGGTTTTTATCTTAAGTATTTAGAACAAGATTTTTCGTTAACGGTAGTAGATGATAAAAAGGCGTCCATCTGCAAATGGACTGAACTACAGACGAATAAACTAACAAAAGAGGAATTTACAAAAATATATACCTCTCATAAAGCTGCCGGAGCGGCATTAATTACCGGTTATGACAATCTTGAGGTTGTAGATATAGACTTAAAGGTCTTTAGCACAACATCAGAAAAAAATGAATTTTGGGAAACCTTATTATCCTTGCTGCGTGAAGCAATATTTGATTTTGACCGGTTATTTTCGATTTACAAAACAAAAAATGCCGGATACCATATTTTGTACAAAACAAAAAGATGTCAACCGTCTCAAAAAGTTGCTAAACTTCAAGGGCATACTCAAGCGGTAATTGAAATAAAAGGACAAAAAGGGTATGTTATAATGTACCCAGACAATTGCGTCAATGGTGTACAATATTCAGATATACAATATATCACCGATAAAGATTGGCATTCTTTGATGTCAATATGTCGTTCTTTTAATTATATAATTGAAAAAGAAGATATACCGACACAGCAAAAAAATAAAAACAACGTCTATACAGGAACATCACCGTTTGACGATTTTAACGCACAAAACACGGTGTGGGATGTTGTATCTGATGAATTTACAATTGTCCGGAATTTATCGGACAGAATCGTCATAAAAAGATTAGGATCAGATAACTTTTTATCAGGTAGCATCTTCAAAGAATCAGATTTATTATATTTATTTTCAACAAGTACCATTTATCCTGCGGAAAAAGGTATCAGTGCTGCTGCTGCCTATGCATACAAGTACCATAATGGAAACTTTAGTGATGCCGCAAAAGATCTTTACCAACAAGGGTTTGGTACACGGAACGAAAAGGAATATAAAGAAAAAGAAAAAATAGTAATTGAAAAAAACATTGATTATGAATACAATGAAGATGACATTATTTTTCCAATCGATGTATTTCCAGTTCAATTTAAAAGCTTTATATTACAATGCAATGAAAGACTTGATACAGTAATAGATTATGCAGGATGTAGCCTGTTGTGGGCAATATCATTGATAATTGGGAATAGTTTACAAGTGAAGGTAAAAAATGGGTGGTATGAGATCCCTGTCGTTTGGTTTTCTTTAGTAGGTAATCCGGGAATTGGAAAAACTCCCTCTATAAGATTAATGTTAGCACCGTTAATAAAGGAAAACAACAAAAAGATTAAAGAATACATTGAAAGAAAAAAAGAATATGATGCGTATGAAAAGTTATCAAAAGCTGAAAAAGAGAAACATATAGACGTTGAACCACCTTCAAAAAAACAAAACATAGTCGATGATATTACAATGGAAGCATTAATTGACCTACATGAAAATGTTCCTCATGGAATAGGAATATTCAAAGATGAATTAGCAGGGTGGCTTAAAGATATGAATAAATACCGGTCCGGGTCAGATCTTGAAGCCTGGTTATCATCGTGGAGCGGTTCAAGTATTAACATTAACAGGATGACACGTCCAGGATCTTTTGTTGAAAAACCATTTATGCCGGTAATTGGTGGAATACAACCCGGAATATTAAATACATTATACAGCGAGGATAAGAAGGATAATGGTTTTATGGACAGAATGTTAATTTCATTCCCGGAAAATATAGTACCACTTTATAATGATAAAGAAATTGATTATGATGTGTTGAAATGGTATGACATGGCAATAAAAAAAACTATTTTATTAATAGAACAAATTGATGATGATAGGAATAAAGTAGTTTTTTCCACGAATGCAAAAAAGATGTGGATAGATAAATTTAACGAAATTAGCAACAAACAGAATTCAGAAAATGAAAATGAGTACTTTAAGTCGATGTACCCAAAACAAAAATCCTATATCCCTCGTTTTGCCCTCATTCTTAACGTCTTATTTTGCACCATTGACGATAAATATAGTATTGATGTAATATGTGATAAGGCGATGGAAGGGGCGATAAAATTAAGTGATTATTTTGTCGCTCATGCCAAAAAAATAAAATTTGAAAAAAAGGTTACTGAAGATATGGAAAATGTAACGAATAATCACAATTCGATATATGAAAAAGTCAAAGCTGCATACAATAATGATAACAACTTCAATAGAAGCAAATTAGCAGACTTATTATCAGTATCACGCATTACAATTATCCGTTATGTTAATGAAATAAAAGATGCGCATGAAGGTAAGTATTAATGATATTATCATTGGGAAGATGCAGGGTGAAGATGTGATAATTATAAAATCAGTCGATTTGATTAATGATGACGGCACGTATTTTAGAAAAGCAAAAATAAATGAAAAACTTGTCGAATTGATAAAAGAAGAATTATCCTCATTTGACACCAATCCTGCTGAAAATAGGATTAATAAACTTCATTATATGAGCAATAAGAACCCTCTTGTAATAGATTTGGTGAAGAATTTGAAATTGAAAATATGTTAAGGGATTATCAACTCAATGCTATTGAATCAATTGAAAAAGAATTTGATAATGGTGGGAATAGATGCCTCCTTCAAATGCCTACCGGAGCAGGGAAGACATTCGTTTTCTGTGAACTTGCAAAACGCTATTTTTTAACTGATATAAAAAAAGTATTAATATTGGTGCATCGTAAAGAATTATTAAAACAAGCTTATAACTCTTTAGGCGAACGATGCTTTAAAATTGAAGGCGGTATAAAGAAGATACCAAACAATTATGATTATTATGTTGGAATGGTTGAAACGGTGAATAGAAGGATAGATAAATTACCCGAATTTGGATTAATAATTATTGATGAAGCTCATATCGGCAACTTTAATAAATTACCTTTTTTTGATGATGAAGATATTAAAATTGTTGGTGTTAGTGCCACTCCAACAAGCTCGAACGAAATTAAATTATCAGAAAAATACAAAGATTTAATAATCCCTACCTCAATAAAACATTTGATTGAAAATAATTATCTTGTCCCCTCCGATACATACGCATTTGAAGGAGAGAACGTAAAAAAGGCAGGGTTTAAGGTCACACGAACCGGAGATTATGACATTAAGCAGATGTCACAATTTTACGAAAAAACCGGGATGATAGATACGGTAATAGACAAGTATTGGAAACACATAGCAGGGAAAAAAACGATGATATTTAACACGTCAATAGAACATAATATCAAGGTACATGAAGCATTCCTCAATGAAGGATTAAATTCTTATTATGTAGATTCATTGATGCCAAAAGAAGAGAGAGACAATAATATTGATAAATTCATAAATGATGATAATGGAATAATGAATAATGTCGGTATTTTGACTACAGGGTTTGATTGTCCTGATGTTGAGGCAATAATTTTAAATCGTGCAACAAAAAGTTTAGCACTTTACTATCAGATGATTGGGCGAGGTTCACGGATAGCAGAAAATAAAGAAAAATTCATTATCCTCGACTTGGGCAATAATGCCCAAGAACATGGATTGTTTTCGCAACATGTTGACTGGACTTATTATTTTAACCACTCCGAGAAAAAATCCGATGTAGATGGCGTCGCTCCTGTTAAGACATGTCCGCAATGTGGGTTTATCACTCATATAAGTGCCAAAGTTTGTCCATCGTGCGCTCATGTTTTCCCTGTAAAAACAGCAGCTGAAAGACGTCAAGAAAATTTGATAAAGCTTTCTGAAGAATCTCCGTTAAAAATAAATGTGAATGCGTTGATTAATATCGGAAAATTGAGGGGGTGGAATGTTTATGCCTACCCATTCAAGATAGCGGAACACTTAATCAATTATCAAAAAAAACATGCTGATATTGTAGATGATGAGGCATTGTTAACACTCGCTCAACCTTATTTTGAAGAATGGTGTAAAATAATTGGCAAAGCTAAAACACAGTGGAATAAAGATTTTTTTTACAATGCACTAAAAAAAGTACAAATTGAAAAAGCAGGAAAGTAAATTACAATCGGAATGTTACATTTGGTATAACAATAATTATTGCCTAAAAAATAATGAAAAAAGAGGCTTAATGTTTGCAGTGCCAAACGAACTTGGAACAAATAACGCCCTGACAACAATGTTATCAAAAGCCACTGGATTATTACCAGGTGTAGCAGATACTGTTGTAATATTGCCAACAAAAGATTTGATATTTGTCGAATTTAAAACGGATATTGGAAAACAATCTCCCGCACAAAAAGATTTTGAAAAAAGAGTTACTAACTTAGGATACAAATACTTTATAATTAGAACATTCGATGAATTTAAAAAAATAATTATAACTTTGTCAAAAAAATGATATGAATAATTTAGCAACATTGTACATTAAAGCAGATGTATTAAAGACACTTTACGATACCATCCAAAAAAAAGGTTCTAAAGGCGTTGAATTGACAATCTCAACGTCAGACAAAAATAACGACTACAACCAAAATGTGTCGGCATGGGTTTCTCAATCGAAAGAAGAAAGGGAAGCAGAGAAGAAAAAATTCTATGTCGGCAATGGTCGTGTTTTTTGGGGTGATGGCGTAATACCTAAAAATGAAATAAACACAACGAATATAATAGAGGATATTGAATCTGAATCAACCGAACTGCCTTTTTAAAAAAATTACATGAAAGAAAGGATAAAAGGATTAATCGATGTAGATTGGAGGAAAATAAAGGCACTGCAACCCGATGATGTTAAAATAAATACTAATATCAATGCACTTAAAAAGTCATTAAAAAAACATGGCTTTTCCATCCCATTCGCTGTATGGAAAGATGGATCTACGATATATACTATTGACGGACATACCCGGAAAAGAGCACTTGAAGAACTAAAACATGAAGGTGAAGAAGTGCCGGATAAACTGAAAGCTTTTGAAATTGATGCAAAAGACCGAAAAGAAGCGGTTGAGATATTGGTTGAGGTGTTTAATCAGAAGCACAACCCATTTGATAATGAGGTTTTGGTTAAGTGGCTTAAAGTGGAGCAAGTGGAAGTTCAGGATTTGAATGTTCTGAATGTTGCTAATTTTATTCCAGAAACTGATTTCCCTGATGAATTAACAGATGATTATAAAAATAAACCTGCATCTATGAAAATAACATTTGAATCAATAGAACAATTACAACATGCAGAAAATGACATACAAGAATTACTTGATAGAAAATATCCTAATGCATATTATTCTGTAAATTCAGGAGAATTATGATATTAAAAAAAGCATCATATAAAGCTATTAAATATGCTTGTTTAAAATTTCATTATGCTAAATCTGTTCCATGTAATGTTTTTGGGTATTCAGTGTTTAATGAAAAAAAAGAATGGTGCGGATGTATTGTTTATGGGTCAGGTGCAAACAATAATGCCGGAAAAAGCTATGGATTAAGACAAGGACAAATAATTGAACTTGTAAGAATGTCTTTAAATGGGAAACAAGAGTCAACATCAAAAGCACTTGCAATATCATTAAGATTAATAAAAAAAGATTTACCTTTGTGTGAATTAATTGTATCTTATGCTGACATTGATCAAGATCATAAAGGAATAATATATCAAGCCACAAATTGGTGTTTTACAGGTTTTTCAATGCTTAATAAAAAAGATGGATCATGGATAATAAATGGAGTGAGAGAGCATGGTAAAACAATTTTTGATAAATTAAAAAGAGTTGGATTAAATAAAACAAAGCAGAATATATTAAAATATTTAGATAGCAATGCTGTTGAATATGTTACAAAAGGTAAAATTAAGTACCTTTACCCATTGAATAACAAAATGAAAGAATATTGTAAATCAATACAAAAGCCCTATTCTGAAATAAATAAACAACAGGCGCATGAAGTGTAATGGTTGCACACTTGACAATCCAATCAAGGGGAGGGGTTCGATTCCACCCTTGCGCTCAAATGATTTATGACCACCAAGAAACGCATTGCAAAAACTGAATCCGTTAAGCAGATTTTAAAGCTGTTGAGGAAAGGATATGCTACTACGGATATAACACGAGAAATTGCAAGTAAATACGACATCCACGAAGCTACAGTATATGCACATTTGAAAATAGCTAAAGAACAGTACCAGGATGAGCTACAAGAGCAGCAAAAGGAGATTGAGGTAGCAAGAGCCGCAGAGGTAAAGAAAGCCACTCAAAAGGGCT
>MWCE01000244.1 GCA_002069895.1 Bacteroidetes bacterium ADurb.Bin234
TTCGGCACCGAGCAAATTGCCGGCACCCCGAATATCCAAATCGCGCATGGCGATATTGAAACCGCTGCCGATTTCAGAAAACTCTTCTATGGCGCGTAAACGTTTATTGGCATTCTCGGGCAAGGTGTTCAAAGGGGGTGTAAGCAAATAACAAAAAGCCTTTTTGTTTTTACGTCCTACCCTGCCCCTCAACTGATGCAAATCGCTTAATCCATAATGATGGGCATCATTAATAATAATGGTATTGGCGTTGGGTATATCCAAACCCGATTCGATAATGGTAGTACAAACCAAGACATCATACAAACCGTCGATAAAATCGATCATGGTTTTTTCGAGTATTTTCCCATCCATACGGCCGTGGGCAAGGGCAATTTTAAGGTCAGGGAAATTCTTCTTTACCAATGCTGCCAGCTCATCAAGATTTTCCACTCGGTTATGTACGAAAAACACCTGCCCGCCCCGGTAAATCTCATAACTTATAGCGGAGCGTATTAATTCCTCCGAGAACACATGCAATTCGGTTTGAATAGGATAACGATTCAAAGGAGGTGTTTGCATAATGGATATGTCGCGGGCACCCATCAAGGAGAACTGTAAAGTACGGGGAATGGGTGTTGCCGTCATCGTCAAGGTATCTACATTGACCTTCATCTCACGTAATTTCTCTTTGGCTTCGACACCGAATTTCTGTTCTTCGTCTATCACTAACAGTCCTAAATCTTTAAACTCCACATCTTTTCCCAAGAGACGATGCGTACCTATCAAAACATCGATGCTGCCGTTTTTAACTTTCTCTAAAATCTCCTTACGTTTTTTGGCAGTCGTAAAGCGATTTAAGTAAGCCGTTTTACAAGGAAAATTCTCCAAACGATCGCTGAAACTGTTAAAATGCTGTAAAGCTAATATGGTTGTAGGCACCAATACCGCTACCTGCTTGCTATCGCAAACGGCTTTAAAGGAAGCGCGTATGGCGACTTCCGTCTTACCGAATCCCACATCACCGCAAATAAGCCTATCCATAGGAAAACCGGCTTCCATATCTTTTTTAACGTCATTGGTAGCTTTCAACTGGTCGGGGGTATCTTCATAAATAAAAGATGCTTCCAACTCGGTTTGCATATAATTATCAGGAGAAAAAGCGTAGCCATCAGCCGATTTACGTTCGGCATAAAGTTTGGCTAGGTCGATCACCAATTCCTTCACGCGGTTTTTGGTTCTCTCTTTCACTTTATTCCATGCGTTGCTACCGATGCGATTCAATACCGGCGGGGTGCCGTCTTTACCCACATATTTCGAAATGCGGTGAAGGGAATGTATGCTGATATACAAGATATCATTGTTTTTATAGATAATTTTAATCGCTTCTTGTGTCTTCCCGTTCACTTCTATTTTTTCCAAACCGGCATACTGACCTATACCGTGATCTATATGTGTAACATAATCACCGGGTTGTAATTCATAGATTTCTTTCAACAAAACCGAATCCTTGCGGCGATATTTGTCTTCCGGCTGATAACGATGATAACGGTCGAAGACCTGATGGTCGGTATAAAAAGCTATTTTATGTTGTTTATCCACAAAGCCTTCATGCAGACTCAGGGGAAGAAAATGCAAAATATTATCTTCAATATCTTTTTTATATTGGGGAGAATAAGCTGCATAGTCTTGTTGTGTATCAAGAAGCTCATGTATAATATTATGTATTCGTTTGGTTTGGTTTACATTTTCCGAAGCAAAATAATTCCGGACGCCATTTTCGAAATGCTCCATCCATTGCCTCATCATCCATTCAAAGTTACGATTAAAAGAAGTTTGGGGAAGTGTTTGAAAAATAAACGACTTCACTTCTGGCAAATAAGGCGATTGCATTGAAAACTCCATCAGGGGAAAACGCAGCAAAGCCTTCAAAAAAACCTCCGAATCGATAAACAAAGCATCGGGTGGCAGTTGGGATACGGTGGTTTCGGATTGTGCGTATTTCTCTTCCATTTTATCAAACAAATCCTTGATGGTATCCGCACACAGTCCGAGATTTTCAATCCAAACACAAGCCTTAGAAGGGAGTAAAGAGAAAAAATCGGTTTTCCCCAGCGTCGGTTCACTCAACGCCATATCGGGCATTAAGAGCATGCTGTCCATCATCTTTTTCGATGCCTGGCTTTCGGTGTCGAACATACGCAAGGATTTGATGGTATCGCCCGAGAATTCAATACGATAAGGATATTCGTCGGCATAAGAAAACACATCCATAATACCCCCACGCACGGCATATTGACCCGGTTGAAAAACATAATCGCTGTATTCGAATCCGTTTTCCGAAAGGAAATGCATAATATCGTCCATACTGATCTCCTCTCCTACCCGCAAGCTAATACTTTGCTGTACGATGTTTTGAGACGTTAAGACTTTTTCAATCAATGCCTCGGCATAAGTAACAATGACAGGATTCGCCCCTTGCGAAAGTTGTTTCAACACATGGGTGCGCAACATCACATGAAAGCTGTCGCTTTCTTCAAAAGGATAGGCTTTTCGAGCGGATGACGGAAAGAAGAGGATATTTTTCTCGTTTATATCTTTATCAACCTCACCC
>MWCE01000245.1 GCA_002069895.1 Bacteroidetes bacterium ADurb.Bin234
GGTTTATGTATTTGCATGGGTTCGGTTTCAACCCATTTGCCCATATTCCAATACCTTCCTTTTTGTGTGATTTCGCGAATGTTTATTTCGGGATTAAAATTAGTGGCAAAAGCTTTTCCATGATCACCGGCATTGCAATCCACAATATCTAAATAATGTATTTCATCGAAATAATGTTTGTTGGCATAAGCTGTAAAAATATTAGTAACGCCGGGGTCGAATCCGCAGCCTAAAACAGCCATAATGCCTGCGTCTTTAAATCGTTGTTGATAATCCCATTGCCATTTGTATTCAAATTTGGCAACGTCTTTTGGTTCGTAATTTGCTGTATCTAAATAATGGGTTTTGGTTGCCAAGCAGGCTTCCATAATGGTTAAATCCTGATAAGGTAAGGCTACATTGATGACCAAATCGGGTTTGAATCCATTAATCAAAGTGATGAGTTCGGAAACATTATCTGCGTTAACCTGAGCTGTTTGAATCCGATTATTACCAATGGAAGCAGCAATTTTATCACATTTGGCTTTTGTTCGGCTCGCTAACATAATTTCGCCAAACACTTCGGGAACGGAAGCACATTTATACGTAACTACAGCGCCTACTCCGCCTGCACCAATTATTAATATTCTTTTTTGTGCCATATTATATTTTTTTATATCTTTGCTGCAAAAATATACAAATTATTAATGAAAGTATATTTTTATCCTCAAAAAAACATACATAATTAACATTGAATATCATACATAATTAAATAAGAATTTATCTTGTGATATATCTTCATCAATTTGCGATTCATTATAATGGATTTGATGCCAAATGAATCTTTTTTTTATAGCATTTTTTAGAAATATAAACTATTATGGAATATAATACAACAAAAGGAAAAATTACAGTTAAAGAATACGGACGACATGTACAAGCCATGGTTGATTATTTATTAACGATCGAAGACAAAGAATTAAGAAATCAACAGGCTAAAGCGGTTATACGTACAATGGCTTGCTTTTCTCCGGGCACAAAAGATACGCCCGATTATTGGCAAAAATTGTGGGATCATTTGTTTATTATCTCTAATTTCAAGTTAGATGTTGATGCTCCTTTCTCTAAACCGGAACCTCAATCAATAATTGCCAAACCGGCTAAAGTTGCTTACCAAAAAAACCATATTCAATTTCCTCCCTACGGGAAATATATGGAAGAGATTATTAAAAATGTAGCCAAGGAACCCGATTCGGAAGAAAAAAGAATTTGTACCGAAAATATTGCCATTCATTTGAAAAAGCTATATCTGTTGTGGAATCGCGATTCGGTGAATGATGATTTATTAGTTGAACAATTAAAAATACTTTCCAATGGAACTTTAGATCTTAGAGAAGACTTTACTTTTCCTGCTACAAAAGAAATCTTAGAACAAATTGCTCCTCCTCCTTCTAATCAGAAAAAAAATAATCAGCCCAAGAAAAATACCGTTCCCCAACCCACTAAGAAAAAGAAGAAAAAAAAGAAGAAAAAACAAAACAATAATGAAAACGGGAACGGAAAAGGAAATGGAAACAGCAATGGAAACCACAATGGGTATAATAATGGAAATAAATAGCGTAAACAAGAATTAGTATTAAATTTTATTGTTCGAGAAATGGAAGAATTAAATACTAAATGTTTAATAATAGGATCAGGTCCTGCTGGTTATACTGCGGCCATCTATAGTGCAAGAGCCAATATGAATCCGATTTTATTTGAAGGCATTCAACCCGGCGGACAATTAACCATTACCTCGGTTGTGGAAAACTTCCCCGGATATCCGGAGGGGAAACCCGGTGCAGAAATCATGGAAGATATGAAAAATCAAGCTTTGCGTTTTGGGGCTGATATCCGTGGAGGTGAAATCATTAGTCTTGATTTATCAAAACGTCCTTTTCTATGTAAAAGTGATGACAATTTAACAATTATAGCCGACACGGTTATCATTGCTACAGGTGCAACCGCCAAATGGTTGGGATTACCTTCTGAGGCGATTTTTAACGGTTATGGTGTTTCCACTTGTGCTACTTGCGACGGATTTTTTTATAAAAACAAAACCGTTGCTGTAATAGGTGGCGGTGATACGGCTGCCGAAGACGCTTTGTATTTATCGAAATTATGTAATAAAGTGTATCTTGTGCATCGCAGGGATCAACTCAGAGCAAGTAAAATAATGCAAGATAGAGTGTTAAACGCTCCCAATATTGAAATGGTTTGGAATCATGTGCCGATTGAAATTCTTGGTACGGTGCAAGGATTTTCAAAAAATGTTACCGGAATCCAATTAAAACACACACAAAACGCTCAAGAAAAAACTTTAACCGTTGATGGTGTTTTTGTTGCCATAGGCCATTCTCCCAATATCGACTTGGTTAAAGGCCAATTGGCTATAGATAATGAAAATTATATTATTACAGAACCAGGTACATCCAAAACCAACATAGCTGGTGTATTTGCCGCCGGTGATGTGCAAGACAGGAATTATAAACAGGCTATCACCGCTGCTGCAAGTGGTTGTAGAGCGGCTATTGATGCTGAACGTTTCCTTCAACATTAATTAATGTAAATACAAAACGGAAGGTTTGATATTCTTTGTTTATCAAACAAAAGAAATCGCATTTACATATTAATTTATTCTCTCATACATAGGGATTGATAATCACACCATTTGCAGTTTTCCACTGCTGTTGTTTGGGTAAACATATGTGTGATATCGAAGAGGAGGGATAAATGTTGTTTTAAAAGTGATTCGAAAACAACAAACATTTCATCGGTCAGTAATTTATTTTCATTGATATGTAAGAACAAGGTTTGATGGAGGTTTCTAAAGGATATGATTTGTGCTTGTAAAGGGGTTTTGTGATTAACTGAATAATACAAATAAGCATAAAACATTAACTGAAATGCTTTATCATGATTGCCATCAAACAGTTCTTCAATTGTTGATACCTTCAATTCTTTTTCTTCTACTTTACCGGTTTTGTAATCAACAATGCAAGTTATTCCATCATGGCTGTCAATTCGGTCGGAAATACCATTTAATGAAACATTTATAGTGGTATCTTCGAAAGTTAATAGTATTTTATTTTTTAGACTTTGTTCAAAACCAAACACAGCCCAATTAAGTAATTCTTTTTTTTGTTTTAAATAAAACCTTATATATTCTTTAATGTATTTAACGGTGATATGAAATACAAGATAATTATTCTCATACAAAATGTCATAAGGCTTTAAATCCATTCTGCTAACATGAGGATCACAAAAAGTGTTTTGTACCATTCGACCGATAAACGCTTCATCAATGTTTGCCAAATCAAGAGATTTATCTTTTAGTAAAGTTTCCAATATTTTATGTATCACACTGCCGATAACGTTAGCTTGTATTTCTTCCGAAATTTCTTCTTGTTTGTCGAGTTGAAGAATTTCCGATAGATAAAATTGAAGTTTACAACGCAAAAACTTATTAATGCTTGTAGGTGAAAACGACTTCTGAGCCAAGCTGTCGATTGAGGATTGATTGTTTCTTATTTCAATAATTTCTTTGTGTGTAGGAAGAGGATTGGGATAACCTAATATGCTTTCTGATATTTGAATATTAGGTAGGGTGTTCCATTCGGTTTGAATTTGCTTCACAAAACGGCTCTTCTCCATTTTTGCATCTTTATTATCTAAATCATATAAAAAATATATTTGTTTTGCTCTTTGCAAAAGTCTGTAAAAGTGATAAGAGAAAATTGCTTCGGCATTTTGATATGTGGGGATGTGATAATGAAGTTTAAGGTCGAAAGGTAAAAAGGATTGTAGGTTCTTTCCCGAGGGAAGAATCCCTTCATTCATTGATAAGATTATCACCCGATCGAAATCTAAGGTTCGCGTTTCGAGCATCCCCATGATTTGAATTTTGCTTAAAGGATTGCTTTTGAATGACAAAGATAATGTTGAAATATAAGATTCAAACAGAAATCGCAAAGATTTGATTGTAGGATTGGGGATTTGTTTTAACAAATCGGAAAGATTATCCATATGATGTGAGAGTAATTTAAACTCTTCTTTTTCTATATATTCTGTTAATCCTGTTTCAATAAACTGTAATATGTTTCGGAGTTGATCAATTATTACATAAGTGTTGTCGGGAACAAAGAATATTGATATGATAAATTCCCGGATATGTGCAGGGAATTCTTTACATAGTTCTTTGGTTTCTTCTTTGGTATAAAAGAGTTTAGCTTTTTTTATGAAAGTTCTGAGAAATGAGTTAAGTTCAATTTTTTCGTTTTTCAAAATCCGTTGAACATATATGTTGTTAAAAAAAGCATATAAATCTTTATGATAAATACGGGTAGGTGATTCAGGCCGTTGAAGTTTGGATTTATTTTCAATGGCTTGAATGTATTGGTATAATAATTTATAGATTAATGAATGGATTAAAGGATATCCCATAGTAATATTCAATTGCGAAGTATCGATTGAATACAAAACAGGTAATAATAAACTTTCATCAGCCAAAACTATAGCCGTTTTTTCGTTGGCAGATGTAGGTGATTGCTGGAGTAAGGTTGATAAATGTTTTGCCTGTAGGCTTTTATGTGGAAATCCAATGAGCTCGATTTTTTTAGAAACACGGGAGATATTATTATCAATGAAATGTGGATTTTTCAAATGTAAATCGCCCATCAACTCACGCAAGAACTTTCCGGCTTCTTGTTGTTGATCATATAAATACCATTCGTCGGCATCGATAATAAAATCCAGTTTGTTTTCTTGTTTAAAATGTTTAATGATATGCTTTTCGGAGGCTTGCATAGCATTAAATCCGATGAAAACATATTTATAGTAAGATGTTTCTTTAGAAAAGGTTTCTATGTTCTCACTTGCTTTGCGATACATCAATCCTTGATATGCCTTTTTGTCTTTTAATAGATCGTTGCTGAGTTTTTCATAATAAAACAATAATTGTTTAAAGAAAGCGAGATAATCTTTTTGAAACACGCTTAACTCATTTTCGCTTTTCCCGAAAAAATTAAGAGCCTTGATATCAGCTAAATCAGAGAAGACGTTGGAAGGATTGGCCAATGCAAGATCAATTTCATTAAAATCTTGTAAAATCAGATTTGCTTTCCCTGCAAATTCATGGAAAGGATTGATAGGGTTATCGTTGGTAGTATTTATGTAAATGTTGTATAATTTAATCCATATTTCTTCATTCGAGATAAGGGATAACCCTGAAATTTTTTGCATAAATTGTTCAATCGAATAGAAATCGGGAGGAAAGAATGTTTTCCCGATTTCATCCGACAAGTATTTTTTAAGATATATCATCCCTCTGTTAGAAGGCATGATGATGCAAATATCGGCCAACATATCTTTATATGTCGTATAAATATAGTTGGCCGTTTGCGATAAGAAAGTTGTGTTCACAACAATAGATATTTAAATTATTTTAACCATTTGGCTAACCATCCCATAAATTCTCTTTGCCAGAGAATGGCGTTTTGGGGTTTGGTAACGAAATGTGTTTCATCTGGGAAAAACAGGAATTTACTTGGAATGCCTTGCAGTTGTGCTGCATTGAAAGCTTCCATGGCTTGTGTATAGGGAATACGGAAATCATTACCTCCATGAATAATCAAAATAGGAGTGTCCCAGTTTTTAACGAATTTGTGAGGAGATACATTATAAACTTTTTTCGTTTCGGGTTCCCAATAAGGACCTGTTAAGTCGTAGTTGGCAAAAAACATTTCTTCGGTCGAGCCATACCAACTTTCAAGGTTAAACATACCGCAATGAGAAATAAAAGCTTTGAATCTTTTCTCGTGATTGCCTGCGAGCCAGTAAACCGAGAATCCCCCATAACTTGCTCCCACACATCCTAAT
>MWCE01000246.1 GCA_002069895.1 Bacteroidetes bacterium ADurb.Bin234
TATCCTAAAAAAAGTGGACACAAAACAACGTTTTTTTATGCTTAAAAAGAGGGTGTTTTTACTTCCTTTTTTTGAGACCCCATTCTCGTCGTTACGAGATAGGCATCTCGTCGTCACGAGGTAGGCATCTCGTCATCACGAGGTAGGCATCTCGTTGCTCTGAGATTGGGATCTTAAAATGACCCTTCCAAGGTATATGATATGATACACAAAATCAATAATATAGCAAAATTACATTTTTTGTCTTTTTTACCTCCAAAATGCCTCATTTTTCTCCCAAAAAACACCTTTTTATTACCCTTTTACTGCATAAAAAATTACCGGGAAAAAGGAGAAAATTTGAAGTAGCGAGAGGTTTTTGGGATTAAAAATGGGAGTGGGGTGGAATGGTTAAGGGTGGCGATATGAAAAGTAAGGTGGTTTAGGTAATTAGGACAAATTTATATCTTTTATTAACTAACAATATTTTTTGCAAATGTACATGAAATTGACTAATTACATATAGACGGATATAAATATTTTTTTCTTTCCAAAAAATAATAGCACATCAAAAAAGATTTATCCCAAATATTAGTCATTAATCAGTCCTCTTATATCAGGACAAGTCACTGATAGCTGATAGCTGACAGCTGATAGCTTCTTAAAACTGACAACTGACAACTTTTTAAACCTTTGCGTTCTCTGCGATACAAGATATAAGTTAAGGGTATTGCTAATATAACAAAGAAGTCAAAATAAATGCTTTATTTGCTGATTATTTAATTTTTTCCGGATGTTTCCACAGTGGCATCGATTTTTTTAATGAGGCCTTGCAAAACGGTTCCGGGTCCTAATTCAACAAAGGAAGTTGCGCCGTCGGCAATCATGTTTTTCACGCTTTGTGTCCATAAAACCGGAGAGGTTAATTGATCTTTAAGGTTTTGTTTTATGGTGTTAACGTCGGTGCTCGCTTTGGCAGTATAGTTTTGATATATCGGACATTTCGGTTTATGGAAGGGCATCCTGTCGATGGCTTCGGATAATTCGGTGCGGGCGGGACCCATAAAGGGTGAATGAAAGGCGCCGCTCACTTTTAATGGCAATACCCTTTTGGCACCTTTTTCCATGAGTTTTTCGGTGCATAATTCGATTCCTTTCGGGGAGCCGGAAATAACGATTTGTCCGGGGCAA
This sequence comes from Bacteroidetes bacterium ADurb.Bin234, assembly GCA_002069895.1. GTDB lineage: Bacteria > Bacteroidota > Bacteroidia > Bacteroidales > WCHB1-69 > UBA5266. The sequence continues at coordinate 1,171 of MWCE01000246.1, forward strand.
TTAAAGTTAGCCGGGATAACAATTTCGTCGGTAATGGTTTTGCACACATCAATCACAACTTGATCGTCAAGGCCGAGGACAACGCTCATGGTTGAAGAGGCTTTGTCGCAGGCTTTTTGCATAGCCATAGCACGTTTGGAAACCAGCATTAATCCGTTTTCGAACGACAGGCATTGATTGGCTACCAATGCTGAAAACTCGCCAAGGGAATGTCCGGCAACCATGTCGGGTTTAAAATTTTCGCCCATGGTTTTGGCTAAAATAACCGAATGCAGAAAGATGGCAGGTTGGGTTACTTTGGTTTGTTTTAATTCATCTTCGGTTCCGGAAAACATGATATCGGTAATACGGAATCCTAATAAATGATTTGCCTTTTCGAAAAGTATACGGGCTAATTCGTTTTCGGTATATAACTCTTTACCCATACCGATAAATTGGGCTCCCTGTCCGGGGAAAATATATGCTGTCATAGATAATTTTTTAAATATTTAGTTTTATGTATAAGAATTAATTATAAATGTATAGCTTCTCCATAAGCTGCTTCAACAGCTTCTTTAACGGCTTCTGACATGGTTGGATGCGGATGTACGGCTGATAGTATATCTTCGGCTTTCATTTGTGCTTTACGCAGGATAACGGCTTCGCTGATCATCTCCGTAACATTGTCGCCAACCATATGGCAACCAAGCAATAAATCGGTTTTAGCATCGAAAATCACTTTAATCATGCCGTCTCTGTTGCCTGCAGCAGTTGCTTTTCCGGAAGCGGTGAAAGGAAATTTTCCTGTTTTGATTTCATATCCTTCGGCCAAGGCTTTGGCTTCGGTCATGCCTACCGATGCTACTTCGGGGCTGGTGTAGGTACATCCGGGGATGTTTTTATAATCGACGGTTTCAGAATGTTTGCCGGCGATTTTTTCAACGCAGACTATCGCTTCTTGCGATGCCACATGGGCTAAAGCAGGTCCGTGTACGATATCACCTATGGCGTAAATACCTTTAACATTGGTGTTATAATAATCGTCGACGATGATTTTTCCTTTTTCCGTTTGTATGCCGGCTGTTTCCAAACCGAGGTTTTCCAAGTTGGTTTGTATGCCTACGGCAGATAGTACGATATCGACATCGGTTTCGATAAGGTTACCTTTTTTATCTTTAATGCTAACGAAGCATCGGTCGTTGTTGACATTAACAGATTCTACATTGGCTTCGGTCATGATTTTCATACCTTGTTTTCGGAAAGCGCGTTCCACTTGTTTGGATATTTCTTCGTCTTCGACGGGTAGTATATTAGGCAATAATTCAACAAGTGTTGTTTTAACACCCAAGCTGTTATAGAAAAAAGCGAATTCGCTTCCTATGGCACCCGAACCGACCACGAGTATGGATTCGGGGAGTTTAGGCAAGGTGAGTGCTTCGCGGTAGCCTATGATTTTACGACCGTCTTGGGGTAAGTTGGGTAAAATCCTGGAACGTGCACCGGTGGCCAATATAATATGTTTGGCATCATATATTGTTATAGTTCCTTCATTGTTGGTTACTTCCACTTTTTTATCAGCGGTTAATTTTCCGTGTCCTTGAATAACTTCGATATTATTTTTTTTCAGAAGATATTGAATACCTTTGCTCATGGATTCGGCAACGCCGCGGCTACGTTTCACCATGGCTTCAAAATCAGCTTTTACTTCACCTTCGCAAACTACACCGTAATTTTGTGCATGTTTCATATAGGTGAACACTTGTGCTGATTTCATCAGTGCTTTGGTTGGGATGCATCCCCAGTTCAAACATATGCCTCCTAAATCGGCTTTCTCGACTACTGCGGTTTTTAATCCTAATTGTGATGCCCGTATGGCTGCCACATAACCTCCTGGACCGCTTCCAATTACAAGTAAATCAAAGCTCATCATATCTTAATGTTTTTTTTTGCAAATGTAGACAAATTTTGTTAATTAGAAAGCAAAAAATAGGGGTCTCGTCCTTTTTGTTCGATGATTATTTTAAATTATTGCATAATATGAATTAAACTATTAGGAATGTTTTTTTCATTCACCCTGTATCTTTTGACTTTTTTCAGACAATAGTGAATAATAATCATGTATTTTTGCAATCGCTAATAACACACATAATAAGAGTTATAATTCTTTTATTATATAATTGTAAGATTTAAAAATCAATAAATTGCATATTAATTGTCATATTGTATGAAATCCATAATGAATAAAAATCAAATTCCTTTTTATCTGACAGTTATTTCAATTTTTATCCTTATTATAAGTCCTAATTTGTTGAGTGATGGCATGTTTATGGATGGGGTTTTATATGCTATCGTTTCAAATAATTTAGCTAACTCACAAGGGACTTTATGGCATTTGAATATGCAACCGGTTGATCCTGTATTTTATGCACATCCTCCTCTGGGATTTTTAATGCAAAGTGTTTTATATAAATTCTTTGGGAATAGTATACTTATTGAAAGAGTTTATTCGATTTTAACATTTATTATTACAGCCTTTATCATCGTAAAAATTTGGAACAGTATTGTTTTGAAAAAGGGAAATAATAGGTCGTGGCTCCCATTAGGATTTTGGTTTATAATCCCTTTGGTTAGTTGGGCTGCTTCAAATAATATGCTTGAAAATACGATGATGATATTTACAAGTTTATCAGTGTTATGTATTATTCTTAGTTTAAAATCTTATCACTTTTTATATTTGTTTTTAGCAGGAATTTCATTGTTTGCAGCATTTATGACAAAGGGATTAGTAGGATTGTTTCCTCTTTCGCTTATTTTTTGGTTGTTTGTTTTCTCGAAACAAGTAACATTCAAACGTTTTGTGGTGGATTTATTTTTTACCACGGCTGTGATGGTTTTGCCGTTTATCATTTTGATAATAGTTTCTCAAGATGCCAAAGAGTTTTTCAGTATATATTTTCAAACGCAAGTATTTAAAAGTATTGTTAGTGTTCAAACTGTTGCAAATAGATTTTATATTGTCGGGCAATTATTGAAAGAACTTATCATCGTTTTATCACTTTTACTTATTTTGTTCTTAGTTACAAGGAAAAGAACATCCTATACTCCAATTAACAAATGGACAATGATTTTTTTGTTTTTAGGATTATCGGGGATACTTCCGATAATGATAACTTTAAAACAACGTGGTTTTTATATGTTGCCCTCATTTCCGTTTTTAGCAATAGCCGCCGCTTTATTTGTAGATAATGGGGTTAATTATTTAATAAATAAAATTAACTACACTCATATACGGTTTCGTGTTTTTAAATATGTTAGTATTTTTCTTTTTGTTACCGGCTTTGTTTTGATTGGTTTAAACGTGAACAGAATCGGGAGGGACAAAAATAAAATAGAAGATGTATATGCAATGATGAAAATAGTACCGCCTCATACAACAATATCCTTGTCTACGGAACTTCATACCGATTGGTCCTTACACGCTTATTTTGGCAGGTATGCAGATATTGGATTAGATTCTAAAAATTTAAACCATAAGTTTTTAATAATTAAAAAAGGAGATAACTTTCCTTTATCAAAAACCCACTCAAGAATAGGTATAAACTTAAACGAATACGAATTGTATGAAAATCAAAAAGCGACAACACAAGCTGATTAATTTTAGATTCTTTTAACATTTCTTTTCAATTTTTTATAACAAATTTTATCGAATTACTGCAAAAGGTTTATTCTCATTTGCTTTAATCTTTGTTTTTTTTTAATTTTTTTAAGAATTATTACCGTAAATATAAACGCATAAATATTTTACAAATTAATCATAAATAGACACTTATAATAAAAAAAATGATATATTTGAACCGAAAAAATAAGCAGGAAAACAAAGCGGAAAATGCAAAGAATAATTTTAAAAATCGGGAAAATTAACGCTATAAATGCTTTATTTTTATTATTGAATAATATGAATTGTTAAAAAGTTTTAAAAAAGAAAGAGATAAAAAGAAAGCATTAAGAAAAGATACTTAACCCAAAATAATTACCATTTTTGGTAAAAATTAAAATAAGATGGACAGATTAGGAAAATTTAGGACGAAAACTGCCGTAGTGGGGGGGGGCACTAATGCATTTCCTTCACTTTTTTATGAAACAATTGCGATTATGAAATCAATAACATTCAAATTGTTAATAGGAACATTTCTGTGTGTTTCGACGCTTAAAGCTCAGGTAAGCGGAACTTTTACGGTGGGAGTAGGGGGTAATTATCTTTCGTTGACCGAAGCTTATGATAGTTTGAAAAGTAATACAGTTAATGGTCCTGTTGTTTTTTTAATAATATCCGATTTACAGGGCACACAAACATTCAACGGACGTGTTGCCGGCCTAAACGATACCAATAGGATTATCATCACTTCTTCAACCGCTAATGCAAATAGTTTTACCATAGGCACAAGCGTTAACTCCTATGCTTTATATCTCCACAATGGTGTAAGTTATGTTTCTTTTAAAGATATTAGTATAGGTGAAACATCAAACAGTAACCAAAATTACGGTATTTATTTTGAACAATGCAATGCCTCATATACAAACTTGGAATTCAACAGATGTAAAATCAATACCTATCTGCTCACTACATCAAACACTGCTTATGCAGCGGTTTATTATAAAGGATTGAATAATACTTCCTGTTGTGCCAATAACATTCGTTTTGTAAATAATACGCTGCAAGGGGGGTATTATAATATGTATATGTATTATCCAGCCGGCTCCGATACGGGAATGTTTAATAGAACGGGATTTACTATCGATAGTAATTTTTTATTAGATGCCTATTATGCCGGCATATATTCTCATTATTATGCTTTTTATCATAGTGTTTCATATAATAAAATCACTACTTCGGCAAATAGTTCGGAATATAGTGGAATTTATACCAATACTTATACGACAATAGACAGTCTGATAGGGAATAGGATTCATATAAACATTTCCGGAACGGCTTACGGTTTGAGAATGTATAAATATCAAAATTATAATCTAAACTACGGAGCTGTGGGTCCTATGTTTATTGCCAACAACGAAATAATGATTCATTGCAGTGCAAGCTATGGGATTTATTTATACGGCAGCAGTTATTATTCTCAATTCGATGTATTTCATAATTCGCTGTTTATCTCGGGAACAGCAAATTGCCACGGATTGTATTGGTATCCGCGCGACAGCAATTATACCGCAACATTTATTAATAATAATGTACATATCCATACACCCGACATAGCCTATTTGTTCCGTTACGGAAGTACAAATTATATGGGATTGAGTTATTCAAGAATGGATTATAATAATTATTACAGCTCAAACAATTTGGCAACCACATACTATGGATACGGAAGCAATGCATATAAAACTTTATCATTATGGAAATCGGCAAAAGGTCAGGATGCAAATTCCGACGAATTACCGCTATATTATGTTGACAGCACAATAAGTTTGGCGTTAATAAACTATAATGGTTTGAACTGTCCCGTGAAAGCGGGTGTTTATAAGGATATTCAAAACAATCCACGTGGAAGCATTACCTATAAAGGATGTTATGCACCATATACAGGTGATGTGGCTATTGAAAACGTCACAGCATCTTTGTCGGGAGGAGCAACGAATCAAGCATTTCCGATAAACATTCAATTAATAAATAAAGGCTTGGATACTTTAAGAAGTGCCACGATTTCATGGATTTTCCAAGACGTTCTTCAACCGTCATTTGCTTGGACGGGGAGTTTGCCTCCCGAAGAAGATACCGTTATTTGTATAGGGAGTGTTTTTCTAACAGCAGGGAATAATAATGGGATTAAATTATGGGCGGGAAATCCGAATGGATTAAACGACAACGAATTGGATAAAGATACATTGTCCTTGTGTTTTTACGGATGTGATTCTTTATTAGAGGGTTTTTATACAGTGGGTGGAAGTGGAAGCGATTTTTTAAGTTTAGCCGAAGCATTAATGGATTTACGTATTTGCGGTATCAAAGGTAACGTGAAATTCCTGTTAAATTCGGGTGTTAATAACGATATTTTAATCTGCGATTCTATCACGGGATTAAGTGATACGAATACCATTACTTTCACCTCTGCAACGGGAAATGCCGGAAGTGTTGTTTTTGAGGCAACAACCGGAACAGCATTAACATTAGATAATGTAAAGAATCTCATATTTAAAAACATTACTATCAATGCGCAATCGGGAACCAATGCCATAGAATTCAGGAATAACTGCCGGAATATTACATTTTATGAATGTAATATTTATGCCGATTCAACTGCTGTGTCGGTGTCGAAAAACGCCGTTGCTTATCAACAGCAAGCCGGTGATTCGACTTATTTATCCAATGTGTGTTTTATAAAAAACAATATCAGCGGCGGTTATGCTAATTTTTATTTTCAATATGTTTGCGGTAACTATAAAAATATGCCACACTCATCCATATGCATCGATAGCAATGTATTGACAAATGCCTATTATTGTGGCATATATTCCAATCATTATGTTCTTTACCAATCCATATCTTATAATATGATAACTACACGTCAGGCAAATACCATACAATATGCTATGTATTTAGATAATTATAATACCGTAACACAAGGAATAATAGGAAACCGCATTAAACTTTTATCCACTTCGGGAGCCTATGGCATTCGTATGAGTAATATAAATAGGAGTGTTTCCTATGGCGCATCGGGGAATGCTTTGATTGCCAATAATGAAATTAGAATAATGCAAACAGGAACGACTAATTACGGCTTATATATCCATAGTGTTAAAGCTGATATTTATAATAATTCTTTCTATATATCGAGTGCGAATAATGCTTACGGTTTATATATAGCACTAAACGGAACAAATTATGGTATGAACATTCAAAATAATATGATTTATACCGGAGGTCTTAATACAGGATATCCGATTTATACGGAGAATTTATCTTATGTAACAAGAACTTATAACACTTATATAGATTATAATAATTATTATAGTACTACCGGATCCATAGCCTATGTAGCCGAGAATATATCAAGTTTGTTGTCTTGGCAAACATTAACGGCTCAAGACACCCATTCGGTGTTTAAAGAACCTATATTTATTAATACGAATATGAGTTTGAAGTTGTCGGATTATCAATATTTATTATGTAAACGATTGCCGTGTGTCATGACCGATATTAATGGAGAAAATCGCACTATTTACACTACAATAGGAGCTTACGGAGAAGTTATAGATATGCAATCCAATTTGAATTTAAATGCCTTGATTGAACCCGTAAATACCGAAAACCCGACTTGTTATCAGGATTATGCATCGGTTAGGATTGAAATTATCAATACCGGAAACATTGATTATGATTTTTCTTATCTTCCCTTGTTTTTGCATTTGGATGTTCAAGGTGCAATTACAATGCAGTCGGATACTGTCATATCCGCTGGATTGTTGAAATCAACGCAAAAAGATACTATTTGCATTAGCGATTTATTACCACTTACTTTAAAAGGAGTATATCAAATAACTGTAACATTGAAAATAGCGTCGGATATAAATCCTTTAGATGATACCTTACGTTCTACTTATGAAGTTAAAAAAATAAATATACCTTATCATTTAAATTTCAATACACAACCCAATGATATAGTGTTTACACATATAGCAGGATATGCTAAATTTACCATAGAAAGCGGTAAAGGAAGCAATCCGGTTATTTCTCCATCGCATGGGACGGGACGATTGCAGTTTAGCTCCTCATCGGGCGAAGGATCCTTGGCTATAGCAACACTACAGCCCTTAGATTTGAAAGGATTAACGGATCCTAAATTAAAATTTTGGTATGCCCACGACGATGCAAATCCCACAAAAGCCGATTTCACGGAAGTGAAAATATCTGTCGACGGAGGCGAAACCTTTCAGAGCCTACTTTATATAGAGAGATATGATTCGGCTTATGCGATTCCTACATTTGTTTGTTATACGGTTGACTTATCATCTTTTACCGAATATACTTGTGTTATTCTGGTCTTCGAAGCCGGTAGTTGCGGTGGCGGAAATCAAAATATCGACAGCATAGCTATTGTTACGGATTATGACATAGCATTATTATTGTCGGAACCGGAGCTGTCGGATGCAAGAGCATGTGAAATAATGGGAAAAACATTTAAACTTTGTTTAAAAAATTTGTCATCGCAAGCTTTTGATTTTTCTAAATATCCTTCCTACATTCAATTGAATATTAAGGATGCACATCTCGCATCTTTAACATATCCCCTCCAATACCAAATCATACCCCCCGATTCTTCATTGACGATTGAAATAACAAAGTCGGTCGATTTTTCAACAAACGGGGAGTATTATATTGAAGCATTTATTAATACAATCGATGCATATA
>MWCE01000247.1 GCA_002069895.1 Bacteroidetes bacterium ADurb.Bin234
GATCGCTGGCATTTAAACATCCATGCAGGTATTGCATGCTATGGTTTTAAAACCGCATTGTTCGACAGTGAACTCAACACTACGGTAGTTCCAAAACCTCAAACTTTTAAATATTCATTTACCATCCCTTTCGGTCTCGGATTTAGCTATGACATCAACGATAATTGGAAGTTTACATTTGATATAATGTACCACTGGGTAACATCCGATTCCTTAGATGCCTACAAATCGGACTTGAAAAAATTTGAAGGATTTTCTTATGCAGCCATAGGATTTCAATATGCATTCCAACTTCCTACGATTCGATTAAACAACGCCCGACGTAATTTCCCTTTATCAAGAAACTACGGTTTTAATGCAATGGGAATAGACAAAACACACAAACTCTACAAACAACGCAAGCAACGCGGCAACCTTACCCCTGTTAACAAAACCCAAAGAAACAACCGCAAAGTATATAAAAACGTAAATTCAAGAAAATACATACTAAGATCAAGAAGATAATTTAATTACACTCATGGATATTTCTTATAATTGGCTTAAACAATACATTCAAACCGATTTACAAACATCCCGCATGTCGGAAATATTAACCGCTGTAGGATTGGAAGTAGAAGGCATTCGTAACTACGAAACCATAAAAGGAGGCTTGGAAGGAATCTGCATAGGAAAAATCCTGCATTGCGAAAAACACCCCAATGCCGACCGGTTGCATATCACCAAAGTAGATGTAGGTGAAACCAATACACTTCAAATCGTATGCGGAGCTTCCAATGTAGCTGCCGGACAAAGTGTATTGGTAGCCCGTATAGGAGCAACCTTATATCCTGCCGTAGGGGACCCTTTTACCATCAAAAAATCGAAAATCAGAGAAGTCGTGTCCGAAGGAATGATTTGTGCCGAAGACGAATTGGGATTAGGAAACTCCCATGCAGGAATATTAGTACTTCCCAACAACCCTACCTGCGGCATGCCCGCCAAAGATTATTTTAAGATCGAAACCGACACCATCTTCGAAATCGGATTAACACCCAACCGCAGCGATGCCGCCTCACATATAGGCGTAGCCAGAGACATAGTCGCTTATCTTAATACACATCAAACAAATAAACACACATTACAATACCCCAAAACAAACGCTTTCCCGAAAAACAACCCAACCAATCCCATCCAAATTACCATTGAAGACACACAAGCTTGCCCGAGATACACCGGCTTATATATAGCCAACGTTCAAGTGAAAGAATCGCCCGACTGGTTAAAAAACCGCTTGAATGCCATTAACATCCGTCCGATTAACAATGTAGTAGACATCACACAATACGTGCTTTTCGAACTCGGACAACCCCTCCACGCTTTCGATGCCGATAAAATAAAAGGAAATCACGTTATCATTAAGAAATTAACCGAAGGCACACCCTTTATCACCTTAGATGAAATAGAAAGAAAATTAACCCAAAACGACTTAATGATTTGCAATGCCAACGAACCCATGTGCATTGCCGGAATCATGGGAGGCAAAGAATCGGGCATAAGCTTCAACACCACCCATGTATTTCTCGAAAGCGCTTATTTTAATCCCGTCAGCATAAGGAAAACATCCAAACATCACGCACTAAAAACCGATGCCTCTTTCCGTTACGAACGCGGTTGCGATCCCAACATAACACTACACGCCATTCAACGCGCCGCTCTATTGATACAAGAATTAGCCGGAGGCACCATTTCAACCATCACCGACCAATATCCCAATCCCATCAAAGAAAAAGAAGTAACCTTAAACTATCAACATTTAAACTCCCTTATAGGCAAACAAATCGACAAACAAACGGTGAATAACGTTCTCCAAGCACTGGAAATGAAAATAACCACCAAAACAAACGACAGCATAAACGTTACCGTTCCCACCAACAAACCCGATGTTACCCGCGAAGCCGATGTGATAGAAGAATTTCTACGCATCTACGGCTATAATAACATCGAAATGAAAAACACCTTTACATATACCCCTTCCGGCCTAAAAGAAAGTCCGCTTATCCTTTTAAAAGAAAACATTTCCACTTATTTAAGCAACAACGGTTTCAACGAAATCATCAACAACTCCCTCACCAAAAGCGAATATGCCGAATTCGATTTCATCAACAAAAATGAAACCGTCAGTTTGCTCAATCCATTAAGCAAAGACCTTCAAAACATGCGACAAACCCTCTTGTTTGGCGGATTGGAAAGCATTGTAAACAACATCAACCACGCCAATGAAAACCTGCGTTTATATGAATTCGGAACCGTTTACGCTAAAAATCCCGCTAAAACAGCAACCGACAATGTAGTTGAACGCTATACACATCAAACAAAACTCGCCCTTTTCGCCACCGGAAAGCAACACAAAGAATCATGGCAATTCAAAGCCTACGATCTAGACATATTTTATCTTAAAAACATAATATTAAATGTTTTAAACAAAAACAACTTCATCATTAACCTCTTTACACTTCAAACCGAACCGGCTGCGGGAGCACTCATTCATGTATTGACCTATAAATATAAAGACGAACCCATCCTAAGCATAGGCGAAGTAAACAAAAAAACATTAAAACATTTCGGCATCAAACAAAAAGTATATTACGCTGAAATAAATTGCGATAAACTTATAGCCATCAACGAACGTAAGAAAGTGCTGTTCAAGGAACTCAACAAATTTCCCGAAGTCGAACGCGACCTTGCCCTCTTGCTCGACAAACATATCACCTACCAAGAAGTTGAAAAAACAGCCTTTAAAACCGAAAAGAAACTACTCAAATCCGTCAACCTCTTCGACGTTTACGAAGGCAAAAACCTCGACGAAGGCAAAAAATCCTATGCCGTCCGCTTCATACTATCACACCCCGACAAAACCCTCACCAACGACGAAATCAACCAAGTGATGGATAAACTCATCAAAGCCTACCAAAAAGAATTGGGAGCAAGCCTGCGATAAAAGCCCAATCCAAAACATTGAAAAACAAATAACAAATAATTTAAAAAATAGGGCGTGCCCCCTGACGGGGTCGGGCTTTCCGCTACAAGTCCTCGCTCGCTCATGCGTCGGGCAACACCTTTCCGTTGCATCCTTTAATA
>MWCE01000248.1 GCA_002069895.1 Bacteroidetes bacterium ADurb.Bin234
TATTTCTATTATTTTTACATCGATTGCTTTTGTCGCTTCTTCTATTCCATTTAATTCTTTTTGACGGGCAACCAATACACCGTTAGTAAAAAATCTTTCATATAGCCTGCCTCTTCCGTCGGGTGAATATATAGCAAAACTCTTTAACATATAAGAAAATGTGTATACGGGGTCGAGGAACATTTTTCTCCAGAAAGCCAACCTGCTTTCCTTTTTAGCGGGATTTATTACTGATTCCATTTCGCTCATTGCAAATTCCAAATAAATATCTTTTAAAATAGCATGCTTCTTTATTTCCTCTTTTTCCGCAAATAACCTTTTTGCTTTTATCCCTTCCCTTAAAACCATGTCAAGTTGTTTAATAAAAGTTTCCATGCTGTTTTGCATAGATATTCTTTCATTTAATAACGCTGTTTTTAATGTTTCGAGTTGTCCTTTGTTTGCTTTACTTAGGGTAATAGATTGCTTTAATAATTTATATTCTTTTTGCTTATCTTCGATTTCTTTCTTTAAATTGATATTTTCTTCAATAATATCGACTTTTGTTCGTTCGTCCGCTTTCTCTAATCTCTTTTTATTTTTAGCAATTAAACTATATTTCAATGAAATTTCCTTGCGAATATCTTTTAATGTATACTCTTTTGAAAGTTTATTTATCTCAATAATAATATTAGAAATATTATCCTCTCTTCTCTTTATACCCGATTTATAATGTTGAATATATGTGAATGCTTTTATTTGAGCTTCTAATCTATTTTTTTCATTGCCCGCTTTTTTTGTTTCATATTCATTTTGTAATTTTTGTAATTCATTGTCAATTGATTGGCTGTCTTTATTTATCCATTCTTTTATTGAATCAAAAAATTGACGTGTAGTATCATCAACCAATTTAGGAATACGTACACCTTTCCCTTTTTTACCTTCTAACTTTTGATTAACAAAGTTTTTTATTATTCTACGTGCCGTTTCGTTTTGACGTTCCAAAACAATATCCACCGCTTTATCCAATTTATTCTTTAATCCACGTATAGACCCCGCTTTTTTAAGTTCCTTTACGCTATCACGTATAGATTTTAGTTGAGGTCTCGCAGACTTATCCCACCTGCTCCAAGTCTTATCATTGGCAAGTGCTTCTAAATATTTTAATACATCTTGGTATGTTTCAACAATATTAGGATTTTTAGCGGTTAGCTTAGCTTTTAACGCTTCGTATCGTTCTATATAGGCTTTGCGATAATTAGTTGATGCTTCTGCATCCTTTACCGTTTCACTATCAGCAATTTCATTGATATAGTTAATAGCTTGGCGTTGCTGTTCGGTAGGGGAAGAGGCAAAACGAATATCTTCATTTTCGACATCGAACGTACCTATATTCGCTGTTGCGGACTTGATTTGAGATGGGGTATTGATAATAAATCCTGTTATTTGATTCTTTTCTTCATCTAATATTGCACCATCTAATCCACGTGATTCAAATTGAAATAACATTAATTTATCGTATTGTTCCCAATTTGCTGGATTTTTAATATTTGCAAATAGTTCCATTATTACACCACTGCCACTCGCACCGACTTCTCCTTGTTCGATAGCATTTTTATCTGATGTGAACCAAAATAATCCTTGCGTTCCTTTTTTGAGGTTAATTTTATTGAATTTATCTGATGTTCCATGATACACAACCAAAGGTTCTCCGTTTTCATCGACAACTTTACTTGCATTTTCTGGGTCATTTTCCCAATCGCCAAACCAATCTTTAAAGGCTTTTGTTCTTACTTGTACCCATTGTTTTTCATTTAGATTTGTAGACTTTCCGTTTGGAGCTTTTAGGTATGTTTCGTTTGCTTTTGCTTCGGAAATGATATTTGATATTTCGGGAGAAATGTTAAAACGAATATCTTCATTTTCGCTATCAAACGTTCCTACGTTATCAATTGCGGATTTGATTTGGGTATTTGTAAATACAACATATAACCCATTTTTAGTCCATTCATCTGTTTTATCTAATATTACACCATCATATCCTGTAACTTCTTTAAAGGCTTCCAATATTTCTTTATTCATGTGAGTTGTGTTGATAAATTCATTTATGAAATCTAAATCAGTATCATCAACCAACATGTTTACAATTTCTATTATTGCCTTAGGTATGTTTTGTGTTTCTGTATAATCTGAAAATATTACATCCTTACCTAAGTCGCTTGTATAAGCTTCATTAGCGTTTACTTTTTCATTAAACTTTGTTAATAATTTAACTTTCTGCGCTCTACTTAATGTCTTTTGTTTTACATCTTTTATAGGATTTTTGATATTTAAAAATACGCTATATAAACCTTCCCCATGATTTTTTGCATAAATTTTTCCTAATTCAATGTTTTCTGTAAATTCAAACCCTGCTCCCTCTGACCTTCCTTGCATGCCGATTTTATCGTAATCAAACGCTATTATATTTGCACCGCCTCCATGATACACAACCAAAGGTTCTCCGTTTTCATCGACAACTTTACTTGCATTTTCTGGGTCATTTTCCCAATCGCCAAACCAATCTTTAAAGGCTTTTGTTCTTACTTGTACCCATTGTTTTTCATTTAGATTTGTAGACTTTCCGTTTGGAGCTTTTAGGTATGTTTCGTTTGCTTTTGCTTCGGAAATTATTTGTTGTTCTTCTTCACTAACTTGATTGCTTCCCAAAAATCTACCTTCTTCTGCGACATTATCAAATTTACCTTGTCGGATATTTCCTTCGGTAGCTTCATCTGTATATGATTCCCTTCCAAGTATTGCGAGACGGTTACCATTTCTTCTTCTGTATTCATCTTGAATTATGTTTTTATATTTTAAAATTGATTTAACTTCTTTTCCTTCAAATGTTTGTTGTACTATATGAGCAATATATTCATCTGCTAATTCATTTATATTTAATCCTTCATAAAAAGCATTTCCCGACAATCCCGATACTTCTTTTTGTAATGTTTTAATGTCAACATTTCTTGCTATATCGTTTTGTAAATCATTCCATGTTTTATCATTCTTATTCTCTACATGCTGTCTTTCATGTTCAAAAGCAGCAACACAATCGTTTATTGTGGCTTGATTAGAGTTTATTGTAATTTTATCGCCAATAGTTACACCTGTAATTATTCCGCCTGCGTTTTTATAATTATTTATACGTTCAAGCGTATTAGGATTGTTTTTAAATAATTTTTCCAAATATGTAATCATATCATCAACGACTTCAACGTTTTTACCGTCATTGATTTGCGTTATAACTGTTTTAACTGCGGTTATACGTTCTTCGGATGAAAGATTTGATAAAGGTTGTTTTAATATAGCGAATTTAGGTTGCGGTTTTTTAGCGAAACCGTAAATTTCACCGTTTGGAGTTTTGAGAAATAAAGGAAGTCCTTCGAGTGCTGTTTGTTTCATTTTTTCGGTTACAGGGATGGATTGTTGTTCGCCTATATCCATTTTTATAGTTTCTACCTTTGCATTGAACGGTTTACCTAACTTACTCAT
>MWCE01000249.1 GCA_002069895.1 Bacteroidetes bacterium ADurb.Bin234
TAGTATCATGACAAAAAAGCATCTCCCGACATTATCGATAACATCGGCTTTGCGTAAGGCGGAGTTGTTTTGTGCGTATCAGGAACGTTCGCAGGAGGAGGTACGCCGGAAGTTGCGTGGATGGCTGTTGCCGGAGGAGCAGATGGAATGGATAATAAGCGAGTTGATAAACGGTAATTATCTGAATGAATTACGATTTGCAAAAACCTTTGCCGAAGGGAAATTCCGTATCAAAGGCTGGGGTAAGCAGAAAATAAAATATGCTTTGCATGCCAAAGGTATCAGCGAATATTGCATAGCTAAAGCCATGGAAAGCATTGACGACAAGGAAGCATATCGGGCGATGCTGAAACAGCAGGCCGAAAAGTGGTTGCGCAGCCATCCCAATACGGAACAAAAAAAACAAAAGCTCATCCGCTATCTACTGACGAAAGGGTATAGTTACGAAGAAATAATTATGAATTATGAATTATACTATGAATAAAAAAAATTCAGCATTTAACATTTTTATATAAAAAAAAATTACTTTTGCAAAAGCATATGCAATCAAATTTAATAAGGGTTGTTGCTTGCATATGGAAAGAAAATATAATCCTTATTATATTAAATCGTCAAAAATGAAAAAGGCAATTATTCTATTAACTTTATTGATTTTCAGTCTTTATTTATTTTCTCAACCGGTAGATGTTTCTACGGCGAAACAAGTGGGGAAAAACTTTCTAATAGCGAAGACGGAATGGCTTAAACAAAAAAGTAGCGTACAATTGCGTTTGGTTTATCAATCGGCATCACAACATAAGGATGCCGGAGTGTATTATTACGTATTTAATGTCGATAGCAGCGGATTTATCATTGTATCGGGTTCGCGCAACACCCTACCGATCTTAGCTTATTCCACCAGTGGCACTTATGATCCTAACAATGTGCCTCCGAATATGAAAGGAATGTTAGATATTATGCAAAAAGACATAACAGCAGCTATGGACAATGAAATGACGGCAACAGAGAAAATTAACAAGCAATGGAACGAATTAATAAGCGGACAAGTAGCCATACAAAAAGGGATTTGTGCCTCGGTGAGTCCTTTATTAGGAAATCTGCAATGGAATCAATCACCATATTACAACGATTCCTGTCCTTATGATTATACCGAAGACGATTACTGTCCGACGGGTTGTGCTGCAACAGCCATGGCACAGATAATACGCTATTGGGAGTATCCTATCAACGGCATAGGTTCACATTGTTATTATGCCGATTACGCTTCCGATGGATACGGAGACTACGGTTTGCAATGTGCCGATTTTGAGAATACCACTTATAATTACGATTTAATGCCCGATTATATAGACTATTACAGCACTTCAGCCGAAATCAGTGCCGTGGCACAACTGATGTATCATTGCGGGGTATCCATACAAATGAAGTATGGTCCCACCCAAAGTGGGGCTTATTCTATTATTGACGACTATTGGATACAGCAAGGGGATATGGATGTGCGTACGGCTTTCAAACAATTTTGGGGCTATTCCAAAGCACGGGGTATAAAAAAAGCTGATTATAGCGATGAGCAATGGAAGCAAATCTTAAAAGAACAACTCAATAAACGCCAACCCGTTTATTTCAGCGGTAGAAGTCCGGACGACCTTTCCGGTCATGCTTTTGTATGCGACGGTTACGACGACAACGATTTTTTCCATTTCAATTGGGGCTGGGGAGGACTGTATAATTGTTATTGTCCTATCGACAGTCTGGTTCCCGGTGGCATAGGAACGGGAGGCGGTCATGGAAACTATACTTACTCACAACAAGCCATTATTGATTTAAGAGGAGAAAACGAAGAAAAAAGTTTAGGTTGGAAGGGCAGTTTCGATCATGTGAATTATTTTGGAAATTCAACCATTGACAATGCTATTTTATTACCCGACTCTTGCCAGCGCTCTTATTTTCTTGACGGCAGCTCGGAAATTGCCGCCGAAGCACATGCTATAGGTTGTATTTATAATCCTTACGCTCAAACATTCGGAGCTGATAATGATGAAAGTTTATTGAATAAAAACATCACTTACCGATTAGACACTTTGCGCATTGAAGCAGGATATATACTGGGAAAATCGGGATATAATGCCGTTAGTCCGGATACCCTGCGCGTTTTCCTTTCTTATTATGAACCTTATAGCGAAGTTAAAAAAGATACCGATTATCGATACCTGTATTATACCGGTTATTCATATCAAGATTTGTTATGTCCTAAAATACAAGCCAATAACTATACACAACAAAAAGGTTCACCTATCAAACCGGTGGCTGCCAATACCGTTACCATTGATTATATACTTACTGAAGAAGATACTTCTATTTTAGATTGGAATTCATCACTTCCTTATTGGGATGGTTATTATTATTCGAATATCCGAATACCTTTAACATATAATCATAGCACTGTCAATGGATTCGAAATTCCTGCCGGTGCGGTATTAAGCACAATGGTTAAATTCATTCCCGGCTACAATTACCAAAACAACGACACTTTACGATACGTTAACAGTGACAGTTATTGGGTTTATCCCGATAATCATTTTAGGATTAAATATGGATATACCTCTTCTATGTCCGACTATTTAGACAATTCCAATGAATACAACAACGGAGCCTTGATGGAATATACAAACACACGCTATCAATTATTTGATAATTTTTTTGATTCCTGTTATTTTCCTATTCCTTCCATCATTCCTTTCTTTTATTATTATATTTCGTATAACACCCGTCCTACCGGCTCCCGACAAGACATCGACACCCTGGTTTGCGAAAGCTTCGAATGGGATGGCAATACCTATACCAGCGATGAGGATTTGAAATTCACTTATACGGATATTGAAGGTAAAGACAGCATTATATTTGTACATTTAAGTGTGGATGCCATGCCGGGAAGTATCGACAACATTAATGGAACAACGAATTTGCCTACAAGCGGGGTGTATACCTATAGCATATCGCCTGTGGCAGGAGCAACGGAATATGTGTGGACATTCTCCAATCCGAATTGGTTGATGACACAAATCAACGATACGAGTGTGAGCGTGAATGCTACCGGATACGGAAGCGGAACACTGCAAGTAAAAGCATTCACCGACAAAAGAAAATGCGAAACCCGTGCTTTTACCAAAATCAATTATTGTATGCCTTTGGGCAGTATGGGAGAAATACAAGGACCTGCCAGTGTTAAAACAAGCGGCACCTATATGTATTCCATCACAGCTGTTGAAAATGCTTCTTATTATCAATGGAGTCTGAACGGTGCCGATTGGCCGTTCATAGGCAGTTTAACAGGACCGAGTATTACCATTAATATAGAAAGCGGTGCAACGGCTACCTTAAGTGTGAAAGCCTTTGACGAATGCGGTGACTTCACAGAACGTTCTTTCAATATCTTATCTAAAGTAGGCATAGTCGAAAGCTCCATTGCCGATGCCATCAACATTTCACCCAATCCGACAGAGGATAAAATAAATGTTTATATCCCCGAAGGAAAAGCTACCGAACTGCTATTGATAGATGTTTTCGGAAAACAACTCTTCAAACAAAATGTTACGGGAGAAAAAACACAGCTAGACATTTCGTCTTATGCCCCGGGCGTTTATTTCTTGTCGGTAAAAGATAAACAAGGATTGATTGGGACGTATAAGGTGGTGAAAAGGTAAAAATTATAAATTATGAATTGCGATGTTTTTAATTTGAACCTCTACGTTTAAAAACATGAAAATTAAATCATCGGAGATGCCTTTACAAGCGGATGGGAGTGTTTATCACTTGAATCTGCGTACAGAAGAATTAGCTTCCAAAATTATTTTAGTTGGAGATCCCGGAAGGGTTGCTTTGGTATCTTCCTTTTTTGATACAGTGGAAGTCAAAAAGCAAAACCGTGAAATATTGACGCATACCGGAACATATAAAGGGAAACGCATCAGTGTTATCTCTACGGGTATGGGAACGGATAATATGGATATTGTCGTAAACGAGTTGGATGCCTTGGTTAATATCGATTTAGCGAAACGTGAACGCAAAGCCGGACACAGTCGCCTGGAGATGGTACGCATAGGTACTTGCGGGGCTTTACAAAAAAATATTGAAATTCATGCTTATATAGCTTCTCAATACGGTTTGGGCCTGGACGGTTTATTGCACAGTTATAAGCATGAGGGTATCAGCGACGAAGCTTTGGTATCGGCCTTTGTAAAACAATGCCGACGCAACAGCCGCCTCCCCTACCCTTATGCTGTCGGATGTTCGGAAACCTTGATGCAAAATATCGGTTTCGATTGCTTGCCGGGCATCACCTTAACAGCAACCGGATTTTATGCCCCTCAATGCCGGGTATTGCGATTGCCTTTAGCAGACGGCGATTTCATTAAGGCTTTGGAAGGATTTCATTATAAGAATCTATATTTCACTAATATGGAAATGGAGACCTCCGCACTCTATGCTTTGAGTCGCTTGCTGGGACATGAGGCCTTAACGATATGTATCGCCATTGCCAACCGTGTGAACGGCAACTTCAGCAACGGCTATAAAGAAGCCATGGAGAAACTGGTGGAGAAGGTGTTGGAGAGAATATGAAGAAATTATGAATTATGAATTATAAATCGTAAATACAAATTATCAAGATGTTTTTGAAAGAAAATATAATTCGTAATATTTCTGGTCCTCTCATTCTTTTCTTATCTTCCTTACTTCCTTTGTTTGCATAGTATAAACACTCAAAAAATAAATCCCTTTACACAGATCGTCCATAGGGAGCATCATTTTTGTATTGTTCACCGGAATACATTTTATCAACTTACCGCTGATATCGTAAATCTCCACTTTATTGATTATCTGCTCACCGTTATCTATATACAATATATCTTGAACCGGATTGGGATATATATTTACGCTTTCATCTTTTTGGTTTTCCTTGATACTGTTTTTAAGTGCAAATACAGCCGTAATGACCATATCCTGCGTGATATAAAGCGTTCGTGGATTGTTTGTGTTATTATCACTCCATTTCACAAATTCATACTTTGATTTGGGTGTAGCAGTAATTACTACGCTATCATAATGTGTATAGAAACCGCTTCCGCTTACACTTCCTCTATTTGTATCATTGCTTAAGACTGTTAATTTATGGGTATCAATGGCAAATATTGCCGTAAGTGCTGTGTCCTGAAAGAGTATGAGTGTTCTTGGATTATCGGTATTATTATCATTCCAGCAAACAAAATGATAATACGGTTTAGCCAAGGCTTGTATTATAACCGTATCGTTTTCACACTTCTTTTGTATATATTTAATGCTTCCCATCATGGGATCATTGGGTGTGATTTGTAGGTCATAAGGCATTAATCCGATAATATTTTGATAATATGACCAGTTGGCATCTGAGCGATATAAATCGGTACTACCACAAGGCACATAAATTGAGACATCAGAAGACATTCTGTAAAAAGTAAAATCTTGAGTATGCGGTGGCGTTTCGGCTTTTATTATTATTTCTTTTATAGCTTTATCTTCTGAAAAAGCATTATCTTCTATACTATCTACAGACACACCGATAGTAACTGATCTTAAATTAATACAATCTGCAAAGGCACTATTTCCTATAACAATAACAGAGTCCGGAATATCAATAGATGTTAAACCTGTGCATGATGAAAAAGCATATCCCCCAATAAATTTAACGGATTTAGGAATGGTAACAGTAGTTAATAATTGACAGTTAGCACAAAAAGCACCCGGAATTCTAATTACATTTTCTCCCAAAAAAACATTTGTAATTCTATTATTAGTTTCTAAAAAGAGAGGTCTATTGCAATTTACGGCATTAAAATACAAAGTTTTAATATTTGTATCACCTGTAAAAGCAGCAATACCTATATTTAACACAGAATCGGGAATTGTAATTTGAGTTAATCCCGTGCAGTTTGCAATTGCGAATTTTCCAATATCTTTGAGCGATAACGGCAAAACAATGGATGTTAAACCTCTACATAAATAAAACGCATACTCATTTATACAGGAAACCGTATTCGGAATAGTTACTGTACCTGTTTTGGCGCTTCCACATAAAATCAAATTCCTTATATCGTAATCATATAAAATTCCATCAATGGATTTAAAATATAGACTATTTGTATCAACTGTAATAGATTGTAATTTTCCACAAAACATAAAAGCTTCTCTTCCTATACTTTTTAGCGAAGCGGGTATAGTGATTGATAACAAGGCATCACAACCGTAAAATGCAAATGATTCTATGGTTTCCAGGGAATTTGAAAATGTAATGGCAGTTAAAAATAAACAATTCCTAAAGGCAGACATTCCAATATTTAATATTGAATCACTTAAAATAATTGAGGTTAAATTTTTGTTTTTTAAGAAAGCACAATCTCCGATTCTTGTTACCACATATGTCTTTGTATCATAATTTACCAAAGAAGGTATGCTAACCGCTCCCGAATAAGAAGTGGAATCATATAATGCTTTATAGGTTACTTCAACAGTATACGGAAGCGTATCGGAGGTGATATTATAATAAATGGTATCGTCGTCATTTACCGCATAAAAATCATAAGCCCACAAGGAATTTGAAATAGTTATGGCTATGATTGCTAATATAAATTTTACTGTGTTCATAATTCTGTCTTTTTTAATGAAGTCGTTTAATATTATTAAAAAGTTGTCCAATAAAAGTTAAAAGATGCTAAGCATATTGAATAATGAATAAAGTATCACGTGACAACGCATCGAAATACTGATTACTAAGAACTGTGATAGCATACAAATAACATATTTATAACGAATTTCAATCATTTACTCTATTAATGTGGTATAAATTTATAAAATGAAGGTTGAGAAGCAATAAACAATCCTGTTTCATATAAAAAATTTGCATATGCAATAGCATCTTCGCCATTGGATAATACAATATCATATATATTGGAATGACTTAACTTATTTTTTTCTTTATAAGGCACGTTATATGCTTGTAAAACAGAATCAAGATCATATCCTTCTTTTATCTCGACAAACAGACTGTTGGAAGCCCATTGAATGGTAGAATCTCGTGGATACAATAATTCATTACTCACAAATAAAATATCAGGAATTGTATCAATAGTTTCATCAAAAATTTGTATACAAGTATCTTTTAATACGAGCCGAAACATAAATTGATTAACGGTATCCACCTTATTTGCAAAATGGTTTATTGTGCTTAAAATATTCATCACTCTTAGGTCATCTGCTACCGTATCAATAGCTACATATTTTATATTTCTGAATTTTCTTAAATAAATTTTGTAATCATGATAATATATATATACAAATTCATTATCAATACTATTCATTTTAAATACAATGTTTGTGTCATTAAAAGCATGATTTATAAAAACATATTCATATTTCAACCCATCTTTATGTGTGGCGAATCCGACACATTCCATCGCATCACCGCGTTGAAACACAGGATATATAGACGAAGTGGAATTTACAAGGAGAGCTAAAGTCGTATCCGGATTATATATTATTTTTGTCCAGCCTTGCGATAAATCGGTAATAATCACACTATCTAATAAGAAATAAATACTATCATCCATATTTCCCATAAATGAAAATATTAAATATTCTGGAAGTTCCAATTCGAAGCTAATAATCTCATCGTTTCCATTCTGCACAGATGTGAAAGTCTGGTTTCTTACTTCCCCGTCAAAAGTAGCATAACCTTCATACACCATACTATCGCCGCTAATAAAAGCCTGTGAAGTAAAAGCTTTTTGTGTTTTCAAGCTTTGCTTTGGCTGAAAGCATTCATAACTTATTACATTGTTATCTACTCCTTCGGTACATAGCAATTTAATACTTTTGTATCCTTGTGATGTTTTTACACTAAAAAAATACATTTGAGCGTCCGCTACCGAAATGTGAAAGGTATGCATACCTGCTTCTAATACGTTATTATATATAGCATGGCATTTGCCGTTCATATCATGTAAAGACAACATAACATTTTCTTTTGAACGGATCTGCAAACTTACGGATGTACTACCCTTAAACGGATTAGGAGTATTTTGATACAATTGAAAAATCGATGCTTCCGCTTCTGATATACTTACATTGTTTATCATTTGTAAGATAGTATCAGGATAGTAAATTGTTTCTGTCCATGAACGGTTTAGGTTCGTAATTTTGACACTATCCAAAGCTATCCATGCATCATTATGCATCTTAGCTGTAAAGGTTAAACTCGTTTGATTTTGGGCAAATTGACTTAAAACACTTGTTAATAAGTATAATATTAAAAAATTT
Organism: Bacteroidetes bacterium ADurb.Bin234; assembly: GCA_002069895.1. Classification (GTDB taxonomy): domain Bacteria; phylum Bacteroidota; class Bacteroidia; order Bacteroidales; family WCHB1-69; genus UBA5266. The sequence continues at coordinate 8,350 of MWCE01000249.1, forward strand.
GATTTTTTCATGGCTATTTTTTTATATTGTTTTTTGTATTAGTCGTAAACCATATCCATTAAAGTTGTCCGATTAATTATTAAAAATTATATCTATTTTAATTTCAGCATGATTATTAATTTTTAATAAGTTTTTTTATTATTGTTTGTGTATTTTCCAATTCACAGTAGATAAAATATAATCCTTTGGATAATTCATTTATATCCAATAATAATAAATCCTTTTCTTCCATGTTTTTTCGCCATACGGTTTTGCCGTACACATCATATATCATAAGTTTTCGGATGCCGAAAGAGGAATTTATTACTTCAATTTCGACCTTATCATCGGCAGGATTGGGATGTAAGATTATGTCGGGCTTTGTTAATAATCGATTTTGTATTGGGGTGTTGTTTTCATGCTGTTCCGCAACATATCCTGGTATACAATCGCATATATTCGGCATCTCGGTATACGTTATCTCTTTACCTAAACTTTCCAAAATAGATTTGGCATAAACAGTTGCCAGGTTAGGTGCCGAAGCAGCAATATTTTCCAAGCTATCAATGGCTTCGTTTGAAATCGTTAATATTTCCGGATCTACGCTTCTCCAAGATGATAAATATCGAGAACAAACAAGATAATCCCTATATTCATTCATATCACATGCCGGATAATCTGTAGGGATACTATTCAATATCATTTCCATTTCCGGAATATTCCCATCGCTTAAATAACTTTCAGCCAATACATAACTATTATATAATGTATTCGAACGGGATAACCACACATGATATTGATTTTTATCCATCTCCTCCATCGAAAATAATAAATTTACAGCATGCGTACATATCATATCCATGCTATCTTTCAGATAGTTTAAATACATAAAATCTTTGACTTGCGGTTGACTAAAAAACGCTTCCCCGCAGCACTCCGGCCATTCAATACTAAGACCTTCATAATTATTTTCATATTCTATTAATGCTTGATTATATTGCGTTTCACACATTAAAAAACTATTTTCTAATTCTGATAAATAGAATATTGGGGAATTAATATAATAAAACAATCCCAAATGTCCGTATCCCATACATGCATCGGCATTAGTCTGCACAACAGAAACATTAGTATAATTTAAAGGAAATTGGAAAGGGTTATTTTGATTATAAAAATAAATGAAATGTTCTCCTAAGTTTTGAATATTCGTAGTCATATAAGGAGGAACGGGTTGAACATAAAACTCATTGCCTGCCGCTCTAATATTATCTCCTTGAAAATATCGTATACTGCCATTTTCATCAACTTTTATATCTGTATAATTACTCTCATAACGATTACACAAAAACTGTAATCCTGTTATATTTTCATTCTCATATCCATTTCCATGTCGTCCGTTTACATTACAGGCAATACAGAGATTAGTAAAATCATTGTACTTGATACTATTATTATTTTCCACATTCCCGAAAATAAACAAACCTATACCATCATTACCATAAAACCTATTATTCTGAACAAAATATTGATTGCAATTATCCAAAACCACGCCGTAATAACTTAAACAATTATTGGCATGCACATTAAAAACACAAGATTCGATACCCAAGGCATTTGAACCTACGGCTTTTATGGCTATACAGTTATTTGAAAATTCCGCATTCATAATCTTTATCCTTTTCGATCCTGTATTTTGCATATATATAGCCGTATGGTATCCTTCAAATATGCATTTCTGGGGATAATAAGGAGGAATCGAAGAGGCACCAGGAATACAGGGATTTACCAATACTCCGGCATTATTAACATAAATACCTATACCTTCACCTTCATTAGAATTAGTAAAACGGCAACCGTTAAATACTACTCCTTGCACATCTTCTAAATATACTTGAAATGTAAAGTTTATATTATTATCAACCTCAAACGTACAGTTTGAAAAATAACTGATATTTCCATAATACATAAAATTTTCTTTGTGCTTATAGGAATACATACTTACAGCTCGTAAATTATTTTTAAAATGTGCATTGTTAGCAACAATTATTCCTCCTCCATATAATGAAATTGTTATCGGTGTTGATAAACCCAAAAAATAGATAGGTAGAGTTATTTTATATCCTGCAATAATACCACAATGTGCATTTTCAATAATAGCTTCATTTTCAAGGATTACAATTCCTTGATTAGTATTGTTTATATCTTGAGGAAGATGAGGATTTCCCTGAACTTCAATCCCATACCACAATCCATTTTCACAAATTGAGGTTAATTTAGCCCCGTTTACAATCAGTTTACCCCCACATTTAACTATAATCCTTGCTGTAGGAGTACAATATACAGTGGCATTATTGTTTATGGTAACCGTATGTCCGGGATGAATAGTAAAAGAACCATCTATTGCTATATCATTAGATATCGTCATGGAAGAGCCTGTATTAAATTCATTATAAATTTGATAAAATGAATTAACACTAACATCTTTATGTAGGATTACTGTTTCTCCCATATGATTAATGGTACATTCAATCCAACCATTACCAATTTCAATTCCTTTAATTTCTAAATTCGAACTTCCTTGGCCATTAATAATTTCAACATTTGAACTTGTTGTCCACAAAAGAGTTGCATTACTCGGTGTATATGAATTATTATTTAAAATATATTCTTTTATATCGCATATATTTATTTCATCATCACCCACAATATGATGATAAAATGCATTCAAAACTGCTCTATGTGCATTAACTAATCCATAGCCTACTTCAATACTCCATGAGCCATTTCGATGATTATATAAATTACTCATATAAGTATATAAATCTTCTCTTACTTTTTCAGCCGTTGATTCAATAATAGCTTTAACTTCCATTGATTTTAATGATGAATTTACCGATAAAACAAGTGCTGCAACTCCTGCAACATGAGGACAAGCTGAAGAAGTACCATTAAAACTCATAAAATAATCCCCATTTATACCACTTGCTGCATTATAACCTTTTGATCCTTGCTTATCTGCTATCGGAATGAATATTCCCGGAGCAACAATGTCTAATTCAGGGCCATAATTACTTCCCCAATATGTATCGTTATCACAGCTTACACCTTGCGGATCTGGTGTTACATTATCTTCAACTTCCCAAAAATTCGAACTACTCCTTTTTCTTTCTCCACATGGACTCATCGCACCAACTACGATAAGACTATCATTTGAATTTGCAGGATATATAACAATATCATTATCATTTCCCGATACAAAAACAACAACACAACCAAGAGAACCTCTTCCATATGTTAAAGCATTGATAATAGCAATATCCATAGCTAAACACGAAGCCCCTCCTCCCCAAGAACAACTTAGAATATCAGCTTCTGCAACACTCCATGCATAATCAATTGCATCAACTATCCATGCATCGTATGTTTCAAAAACATAAAAATATTGATTACCATATCCCATTCTTATTGGTATAACTTTAGAATTATGTGCAATGCCTTTAATACCAAGACTGTTATCATCTGCCACAATTATACTTGCGCATCCTGTGCCATGCGCATCATGACCACAACAATTTCCATTAGCTCCACCAAAAAAAGCATTAGTTGCATCATAACCTGGTAAAAGATTAGCGGATAAATCAGGATGTGTCAAATCTACACCATCATCAATAACAGCAATTTTTATAGCATCTCCTCCTGTAGTAATATCCCAAGCTGCAAGCATATCAATATCAATTCCGCTTGTTCCTCCATTTTGTCCTGTATTATTTAAATTCCATTGCTGAGGATAATATGGATTTTGTTTTTTTAGTATTCTGTAAAAAGACGGTTGTGCATAAACAAACTTATTACTCTCATAAAGCAAATTTGCATAATCCACGGCATCTTGATTATTAGAAAGAGTAAGCAAATAAGAATATTGATTGTATCCCCATCGTTTTACTGTATCATAAGGTATATTTAATTCATTCAATACCATAAATACATTACAAGTGTCTTTTATTTGAAAAAGAATTTCATTAGCTGCCCATTGAATTGTAGAATCTGAAGCATATAATCTTTCACTAACAAATAAAACATTATCAAACGTATTTATAGTATCTTCAAAAGACTGAATATTTTCGACTTGCAATTCTATACAATACATATAGGGATGTATGGTATCAATTTTATTTGAATAAGAAATTATTGCTTTTAATACACTTTCAATTTCTATAGAATCCGAAGATTGAGAAAGCCCTATATATTTAATATTATTTACTTTATAAAAAAATATTTCATTATTATGATCTCCGTAAATAAAAATGTTTTGCGCTTTCACCTGTAATAAAGGCGTTAATAGAAATAAAAGTGATAGACTTAGTGTAGTTTTTAAACACTTTAACTGTTTTTTTAATGTAATCTTTTTCATAATCGTTTGATTTAATTGTTAATATATTATATGTTGTTTTTTACCTTATTGTCGGTTTATATTTTCAGGCTAATTTATTCCCATTTTTTCTTGCAAAGCTATACATAATTATTCGCACAAATTCATTTTTATCTAATTAATATTCACGTTTTTACAATTTTTATATTTGTTTTTCCAAGCATTTAACTTGCTAATGAAAACACATTGATTTGCTAATTATAAAAACGCAATTTATTTTAACATTATTAATATAAAAAAATATAAATCAACAATTAAAAGCTGTCATCCTACAAAAAACAGCTTTTTTAATCCTTTTTCAGTAAAATGGAATGGCTTTTTTCGCATCAATTTGGAAGGAAATGGGGGAAAACAATTACGAATTAAAAATTACGATTTTTTTTCGTTCCGAAAAAATCAGGGAGTTATATCAATTATGATTTATTATTCTTACAAATTTGAATCTCTGCTTTCTTTGCGTAAAATCTTTTCGTTCTCTACAGCTAAATACTCACATTATCAATTTCTTAATTCGTAATTTGTAATTATAAAAGGTATTGTGCACGAAAAGCATTAATCTACCTCACATGTTCTTTTCGCAAGAGGTCGTTCACGGTTTTTACGGGGGTGAAGGTAGAGAGGGGAACTGCCACAAACACTGAGATCCAGTCCGACATGGCACCGTTCCATAAACCGGGATGTTCCAAAGCTTTTAATATCTTGCCGTTTTTGGATTTCTTGGCAATAAAATAACGCTTTGTATCGGCATAAGCCTGCAAATCGAATTTTCCCCCTTTATAATTTTTCAAGCTGCATACCAAATCGACGGGATTAAAGTATTCCGAATGCTCTACATGCTTCCATTGTTCGGGATTATTATTGTCGATTTCAGATGTTTCGACAATTTGCAACGAAAGTTCGCCCTTTTCGTTTTGTAACCAGAAAGGACCGCCGCCGGGTTCGTTTTCACGTTTAACCATACCACATACCCGCATGGGACGATTTAATATGTTAAATAAATAGGCTTGTTTTTCTAAGGTGGAAAAAGAGCTGTAAAGTACCGGCAATTGGATGTTTAAATTGTCTTTGATATACAATTCCATCAGGTGCAGGTCTTTTTCGGAAATGGCGGAGGATTCGAGTGTCTTCAAGTATTCAAAGCATCGGTTTTGTAGGTTTAAGAGTGTAGCACACAGTAGCTTCTTATAAAGAAAAGTATCGGCTTTTAAATCGTCGTAAGTAACATTATCAATATTTTTTATAAAGACAATATCGGCATCGAGTTGCGAGAGATTGTTTAAGAGGCTGCCGTGTCCGCCGGGACGGAATTCGAGGCTACCGTCTTCGTTGCGAAACAATTGTTTGTTTTCGTCTAAGGCGATGGTATGGGTTTCGGTAGACTGATAAGAAAAACTAATATCATAATTTACCTTATATTTATTTTCGTATTTCTCATGCACTTGACGGAAAAGATTTTCAAAAAAAACATGGTGTTCGGGAGAGACGGTAAAATGCAGATGAACCTTTCCGTCGCTGTTTTTGGCATAAGCGGCACCTTCCACCAAGTGTTCTTCGAAAGCGGTGCGCTGTTCGTTGCCGTAAGTATGGAAAAGCAATAGACCTTTGGGTAAAGCGGCATAGTTCAATCCATCTTCAAACAGAATATGTTTCACCACCTTGACATAATCCTTACGGGCAAGGCAATCGTCCAAATCCATACCTTGTTGCGACATGCTTCTTTTTAAGGCGGGATAGAAAGCGATTTGCGGTAAACGGTTCATAAGCAAGAATCCCTCTTTTAAGGAAGGATCGTCTTGATATATCCCCGTTTTATATTTCTCCATAAAAGGGAATACATCCTTAAACATACGGGTAGCTGCACCCGAAGCCGGAATAAATTTAAGTAGTTTTTTACCTTTTATTAATGCATCATAACCTTCCAACATCTGTTGGATTTCTTTGGCATCGAACACTTTAATGCCTTTGCCGGCTGTTGCCGGTGCTGTAATGTTTACAAACAGATTGCCGCGTTGCAGTATTTCCACTTGTTGCATCACTTTTTGTTTGTTCAATCCAATTTTCTCCACGTATTGTAAGTCTGATTCTCTGAACATAATAAAAGATTTTATGAATAAACCAGGTTTTATTTCGCAGCAAAATACTGCTCCAACAAACGGGCTACATATTTCCCGAACACGTCGAATTCGATGTTAACGATGGTTCCGACTTTGAAATGATGGAAATTCGTTAACTCGTAGGTATAGGGAATAATGGCGACGGAAAACATTTTGTTTTCGGAATCGACCACGGTGAGGCTAACGCCGTTAACGGAGATAGAGCCTTTTGGCACGGTAATATTCTCTTTACTCGGTTCGTATTCGAAATAATACCTCCAGCTTCCTTTTTCGTCGACTACTTTGGTGCAAACAGCCGTTTGGTCGACATGACCCTGGACAATATGACCGTCGAAGCGACCGTCCATTTTCATGCTGCGTTCCAGGTTGACTTCATAACCTATATGCCATTGCTTCAAATTGGTTTTTAATAAGGTTTCCTGCATAGCCGTTACGACATATTGTTTTTTAGCTGTATCTATTTTAACAATGGTCAAGCAACAACCGTCGTGACTCATACTTTGGTCTATTTTCAGTTCATTTACAAAATCGACTGTTATCACAAAATGAACATTGGTATCTTCATGGATAATATCCACTACCTTTCCTGTTTTTTCTACAATTCCCGTAAACATATATCTATTGTTTAATAATTATCTGACAATGGTTACACTTCCTTTTAAATTCCGTATTCTGATACCGATAAGGGTATATTCTTTGACATCGCAGACATAATAATATACTCCTTCGGCACAATCTTTTTTGTTGCTTTGATCTTTGCCGTCCCACAATATTTCGGGATTATCGGTCTTGAATACCATATTACCCCAACGGTTGTAGATCCGCATTTGTACACTATTTACCAAATCGTAAGGACGAAAAGGCCTGAAGTAATCATTGAGGCCGTCGCCGTTGGGAGAAAAGATATTGGGTAAGCGGTAGGGATTGCATAAATCAATATCAAAACAAACCTTATTGCTGAAAGCACTGTAGTTATTCACCGAATCAACGGCACGCACAACATAACAACCCACCACCGACTTTGGACTTATCCATTTATAATGCAAAATGAAAGGATCGCTGATGGAGTCCAACAACTTAAAATCGCCATAGAGTTGATCGCTATAATAAATATAATATTTAGTAATATCGTCAAAGCAAGAATCGTAAGGCAATTGCCATGTCAAATCGACATCAATACAATCGGTTTCGCCCGACAATTTAGGTGTACAAGGTGAAATATTATCCACCGGTATACCGCAACAGATTTGGGATTTATTAAGCAAAGGCCGTTCGATGAGGCTGTCGTCATAATAGCCTTTTGTTTCGACATAATAACAATATTCCTGACCGTTTTCCAATAACTTATCGGTAAAAGTAGTATGGGATGTAATGGCAATAGAGTCGTATGCTGCGCTTTGCTGATTATATTTATAAATTGTATATTGTTTATTTTTCCAAGGTACGTTTGCATTCCATTGCAAGCGTAAACATTGATCGCTGGGTTGAATTTTCAGGAAAACAGAAGAAGCCGGATCGGAATAATCTATTAAAGTAGGCGTTTGTTGGCTATGATTATAAAAAGCTATTTTATAATAAAAGGTTTTATCTTGGGTGTTTTGCAAAGAATCGACACAAGTAGTGTCGGTCAATGAATAAAACGTACGAATATTAGTCATATTCAAGGTATCATCAATGCCTCTAAGTAATTGAAGCATATAAGGGCCGGGGTATTGTATGGTGTCGATATCGGTGGGTATGGACCATTTCAGGAATACTTTTCCCTTTTGCACATCGGTTTGTTCTATGCTGACACGGGTCATCAAGGGCAGGTAGTTATCGAGCATCACACAGACTTCGTCGGAGGCATAGCTTTCGGCTAAATCTTTATAGAAGGCCACTACCCTATAGCAATATTCTATGCCGAGTTTTAATCCTTTACCCTTGTCATCATCCACAAAGAAGGTATTTGCATTTGCTCTTGTTTCCCCTATCTGCACAAAGCCTGTTTCGGGAGGCAAACCGGTTTCACAATGCTGAGTAACAAAGCCGGAAGAACCTTCGCGTCGATAGATTTTATAACCGACGACGTTGCTGCAGGTAGAATCCCATGAAAGGGCAATGCTACGCTCAAAAGGAGATGCTTTTAGGTTTTGAGGTGCGGGTGCAATCACTGTAACCATAACGGTTTTCATATTGACCAAGCTTACGGGTGCACCGTTATCCTGAGCTTTAAAAACGATGGAATATGCTTGTTTTTGTATATGGCTGCAATTGGTAGCCCAAATAAAATAAGCAGAAACAGAATCACGATTCGATACCCCTTGGTTGAAATAAGCGGTAGTGTTAGGCATTTGTAAAATACTGCTCACTGCCGTTAGTGTAACCACTTGGTGTGCATCGCGGTCTTTTGCCGTTACCTTAAACATCAGTGTATCGCCCGCGTCAATGCAGGTATCGTTGATAGTAATGATTTCAGGCACATGATTATCGCAAGCCATAATAATGATTTGCATATCCCTGACAACGGAACCGATTTTGACTCCGTAGCGATACTCTTCTATTAAAATAGCAATATTATATTCTCCTTGCATAAAAGGCACATCCCAAAAGAAATCGCCTGTTATAGAGTCGATAGTAACACTATTGGAAGCTTGAGGCAAGGTATAGCCCGGAATGACTTGTCCATTTAATCCTTTACATTTCACAAGTTTATAAGAGAGGCTGTCGCCGTCAAAATCCACGGCACCCGGATTATGATAGAAAGGTTGGTTAACACATCCAACGTCGATGGGTGGATTTTCCAGTACAGGAGAGTTGTTGAAGGATAAAAACGGACTAATAATCAACTCTGTTTCTATATAAAAAGGCACTTCGACCGAATTAGGCACATTTAAAATCCCTTGGTTGCGGTTAGGGTCTTCCATAGAAATGGTATAAGCTCCTGTTGCCGGATAGGTATGGCTGCCAATATAAGTATTTTTCTGAATATCATTTCCCATTTTAATTATAGCATCTCTTTTGATGATATCTGAATTCCCGTCGCCCCAAAAGACTTCAAGTTCGTTTCTGTCGGCCGGACTCAGGGAGTAGGTATAGGTTATCAAGGTGATTTGATAATTTAAACCGCCCATATGTTTATACGTTATTTCTCCGGCGCGTTCATGCGTTGCATAGAGGCAGGGAAGCAGGAATAACACATAGACAAAAAGTAAAAAGTGTTTCATCAATTTTCAACTTTATGTTGTATTAATGAGAAAACTCGCTACTTATTGTATGATGGGCATATTCTTTTTGCAGAAGAAAAGGGGATTGAAAACGGGTATGCATAAAAAGAGGGTATTTAAAAAATTTCACTTCTGACTTCGACAATGCAACATCCGGACTAAGAGAGTGAAGAGTGAAGAGTGAAAAGTGAAGAGTGAAGAGTGAAAAGTAGTTTTCAGTTTTTCAGTGTGTTGACTTGCGACTTCATTCATAATTCATAATTTTTACTCATCTCATTTTTGCCCGTTTTTAGCCATTTTTAGACACGTTTACCCATCCCCTTGCTATAGTAAAGGTTAGATATGAAATGCCGGAAATACCCCTTAAAAATGCGTTATACGGCATTTTGCCTAAAAAATAGGGTGATTTTCAGCGAAAAATGAAAAAAGTTGTCAGTTTTCAGTTTTAAGAAGCTCTCAGCTGTCAGCTATCAGTTATCAGTTTTTCAGTGCGTTGATGGAACACTGATGACACGGATGCAACGGATGAATGCGGATTTTTAATTCTTAATTTTTAATTGTTCTCTTCACTTTTCACTTTTCACTCTTCACTCTTTTCTCGGCACTCGGCACTCGGCACATTTTTTTAGTTCTCAGTTTTCAGTTTTTCAGTGCGTTGTTTTTCTACTTGCAACTTTTTTTTTATTTTTTTTAACAAAGCTGCAAAACATATGAAATAATAATATACTTTTGCTTGCAATATAATATCATAATAATATCATTAAAAAGAGAAACAATGAAATCAAAAGAATTTGTTAAAGAGCTTACATTTAGCTCGAACGGTTTTCTACATTTATTTTTCAATGTAGCATTATTTGCAATTACCATTGCATTAATTATTCTATTTGGAAACAACAATAACGAAGTAGGTGTTATTGTCAGTTTTTGTGTGTTGATATCTTTATGGGTTTTTCATCTTATCGGATTTGTGATGATACAGCCCAATATGTCGGTGGTGTTAACGTTTTTCGGCGTGTATTCCGGCACTATCAAACAAAACGGTTTTTTCTGGATTAATCCTTTCTACGGGAAAAAGAAATTATCCTTACGCGCTTTGAATATGGATATTGAACCCATAAAAGTAAACGATAAAAACGGTAATCCGATCATGATAGGATTGGTATTGGTTTGGAAAATCGAAGATACCTATAAGGCTTGTTTCGACATCGACTCATCCAACACCAGTGGCACAAAGGCAATCAGTTTGAAAAGCTTTGAGCATTTCGTACAAGTGCAAAGCGATGCCGCCTTGCGAAAAGTGGCGGGTTTGTATGCTTACGATCATATTGACCATAAAGTGGATGAGTTAACTTTACGTTCGGGAGGAGAAGAAATCAACGATCGTCTGGAAGAAGAACTCATGGAACGATTAGCCATAGCCGGCATAAAAGTGAAAGAAGCAAGAATCAACTATTTGGCTTATGCTTCCGAGATAGCCCAAGCCATGTTACGTCGTCAACAAGCGGAAGCTATTATAGCTGCACGTGAAAAAATAGTGGAAGGTGCCGTTTCCATGGTTGAATTGGCATTAAATAAATTGGAAGAAAACCATGTGGTTAATTTGGATGAAGATAAAAAAGCCACCATGGTAAGCAATTTATTGGTAGTGTTATGTGCTGATGAATCGGCCAGTCCCGTAATTAATGCCGGAAGTATCTATTAATATTAATGTAATGGCACAAAAGAAACCTTTTATTCTCCGTTTGGACGAAGAAATGATGAAACAGCTCGAAAAATGGGCTTCCGATGAGTTTCGCAGCATCAACGGACAAATAGAATGGATATTAGATCAATCTTTAAAAAAAGCTGGACGGAGAAAAAAATCATTATCAAATGAAAAAAAATCATAAAACTTTGATTGAGCGGGTGAATTGAAATCACCCGCTTACTTCTTTATTTTTCGGAACAAAAAAAACAAAAAATGTTTATAATAAAAAAAAATGTATATTTGCCTCGTTAATTAAAATCCGTAAAATAGGAACAACAAAATAAAATTCAATTATAAAAAAATTAAGCTATATGAAAACACAGATGCATTTATATCTAATTTTATTCTTAATTGGGATAATTACCTTTTCTTGCCAAAAAGAAAACCAAGTGAAACATTTAAAAGCATCCTTATCAAGTAATCTGATATGCAAAAGCAATCTAAAATCGGCCGATGCGATTTCCGATACCATTTCACGCGTTGAATATCAATACGAAGAATCTACAAAAAAACTCACTTTTACCCATATCAATACGGGATTTAATTGTTGCCCGGACAAACTCTCTTGTGAAGTAAATTTGCAAAACGATACGTTAAAGATTGAAGAATTTGAAAAGGAAGCAGCTTGCGATTGTAATTGTCTTTTCGATCTCAGCATTGAGATTAAAGATATTGAAAAGAAAAGCTATCATGTTCAATTTATCGAACCCTATGCACAAGGATTAGCTCCTTTATATTTTGATATAAACTTAAACAATCATAACACGGGTAATTACAGCGTGGTTCGCAAACAATATCCTTGGGGAATAAATTCAATATATTAAATTTAGCGGTAATTATGATAGAAAAAATTTCAAAAGGGATTAGTTTTAAAGGATTTTCATCTTATGTAGGAGGAGGAATTTGTATTGCCGGCATAGTTTGGCTGATAGCAGGCAACCACGACTTCATGGCTATTATTACTATTATCCTCGGATTTATTGTTTTCCTTGCCATTAAAGGTGTTATGATTGATTACGATAAAGACAAAATCAAAGCCTATTCCGATTTGTTATTACTCAAACTCGGGAAATGGGAAACCCTTAACAATTACAACAAAATCGTTCTCAAATACCTCAACGAATCGCAAACGATGAATATGGCAAGCATCAGCCGTACCTATACTACTAAATCCTTCAATATATACCTTGAAAATACAAAAGGGGAAAAAATATTGTTGAAGGAATTTATCTATTACGAAAATGCAAAAGATTTTCTCGATAAATATGCCGACAAATTAAATGCGGAAAAAATCGACGACTATAAAGTTACCTTTGAAAAGATTAAACAACTTCAACAACAAAGGGAAAGATATTAAATTAACATAAACCTAAAATAAAAAATATATGAAATCTGAAAAAGAAAATGAATGTTGTCCTCCTTTCGACCCCTCTCTTTGGGATGATAAATTATTCGAGTGGAACAATAAACTTTTTATCAAAGATAAAGTGCGGACTTTTTTGTTTATGCCTTTAAATTTCGGAAAAGTAGTAAGAAGATTGGATAAAAAATTAAAAGCAAACGGAGCCGATTTCAGCGAAGCCGTTTGTCTTTCCGATCATACCAGCAAGTGGAATATGGATATTTATGTTTCATTAAATAAAGAAATCAACGATCCATCGCTTAAACGTTTCAATGGATCATTCTATAGTAAGGTTTACGAAGGTGATTTCAAGGATACAGGAAAATGGTGTAGTGATTATGAAACTTTTACCAATGCAAAAGGCTACAACATTAAAAAGATGTATATGTGGTATACCACCTGCCCTAAATGCGCCAAGAAATACGGGAAAAACTATACCGTTATTCTGTCGGAAGTGGGAGAGAAAGTTTAATTATAAATTATTAATATTGCGATATTAATACTTGGAATTTCTTCCTAATTATTTGCGATTAGGTAATTCTTTTTAATTTGTCTTTAATAGGTTGGTTAAAAAGGAGTGGCACCATTTCAACTTCTACGTTACTTGTATCCAATCCGAATGCTTTTACATCGCTAATCCCCGTTTTTTTCAGCAAATAGTAAGCATCCATAATAAACTGATCGACGGTTTTAAAATCAAAATCGTAATTCTGTATCCTTTCGATAACCACAAAACGGAAGTCGCTCATGATATTATAATCATGCAGGGATTGGTATTTACTGGTAATATCAAATTCTTTATTAGCAACCAAATCGTCCAATACTTGTTTAAAGTATAAATTAATACGCGAATCTACTTTATATCCTAAACGGAATTCCACCCTAAAAATAACGTCGGGAACAATAGGGTGAACGGTATATTCCATGGTTCGAGGCTCATCCACAATATGTATATGAATCAGCCAATAGGTATCGGCACGTTTGGGTCGTTTATGAATAATGGAATATATAATCTTCGATTCTATATCGGTTTCCAAATCGGCTTTGGTAAGATACACCAGGTTAGAAGCGTATTTAGGAATACTTTGGTCTTTACTTAAATTGACTATGACATCCTTATAATCATCTATTTTCACAAATTGTAAGAAAGATTTCTTTATTTCTCTTCCTTTAAACCAAACATACATAATGAAAAACAAACAACTTGCAATCAAAATAGTAACCCAACCTCCATGTACAAATTTATACATATTGGCGATTAGGAAAGACCCTTCGATGGTTAAATAAACGGTTAACAACGCTACAACAAAAAACCACTTCTTTTTTTCCAATCGTAAATACACCGACAATAAGATAGTGGTCATCAGCATGGTAATGGTTATTGCCAAACCGTAAGCGGCTTCCATTCTTGCCGATTCTTTAAAAAATAATATGACACAACAACAAGCTATCCATAAAAATTTATTGATACTGGGTATATATATTTGTCCTTTACTGGTAGCAGGATATAGAACTTTTACTTTTGGCCAGAAGTTAAGTTGAATGGCTTCGCTGATAACCGAATAAGCACCGCTAATCAAAGCCTGACTGGCAATAACGGCAGCGGAAGTTGCAATGATAACACCCGGAATTAAAAACCAAGGAGGCAAAATGGAAAAGAAAGGATTGGTTGAACTATTGATTGTCTCGGTATGATTCAGTATCCATGCTCCTTGACCTAAATAATTTAAAATGAGACATGCTTTAACAAAAATCCAAGTAATTCTGATATTCTTCAAACCACAATGCCCTAAATCGACATATAGATCTTCGGCACCGGTTGTACAAAGGAAAACGGCTCCCAACAACAGGAAACCACCGGGATGCTGGGTAAGTAATAAAAATGCATAATATGGATTAAAAGCTTTTAATATGGAAGGGAGTGTTAGTATTTGTTGAAATCCTATGATTCCCATCATTAGGAACCATATTAACATGATAGGTCCGAACGACCGGCCTAGTATATTGGTCCCGAATTGTTGAATGAGAAATAAAGCACTTATAATTACCAGAACAATAGGAATAACAGGTATTTCCGGATTAACAATTCTCAATCCTTCGATAGCGGAAACGACGGTAATGGCGGGAGTTATAACTCCATCGGCCAGCAACATAGCACCTCCAATCATGGCAAAGACAAATACCCATTTGGCACGTTTTCGTATCAACGCAAAAAGCGCCAAAATACCGCCTTCACCGTTATTATCGGCTCTTAATGTTATAAGAACATATTTAATGGTGGTTTGTAAGGTTAATGTCCATATAACACAAGAAATGGCACCATATATAAATTCTAAAGATGGTGTTCCGTTACTTCCCGATAATATGGCTCGCATAACATATAAAGGAGAAGTACCTATATCACCATAAACAATTCCTAAGGTAATAATAAGACCTGCCAAACTTATTTTTTGTATCCCGTGGTGAGAGGGACTAATGGTTTTCATTTGCTACTATTATTAAAGCTATAGAATAGAATAAATTAAATTTTTAATTACCATAATTTATCAGGATAAATGCCTTGATTTAAAAATTGTTCGAATTTCTCTACCACTTTTTGTCGATCTTCCTGATAAGTAACGCCAAACCATTCGGATTTTGTTTCCAGCAATTTCACTTTTGCTTTATTTGCTTTGATTAAATCATCTACGGCAAATGGGATATAGAATTCCGATTTGATATTATTGATATTCTCTTTTAAAAATTCCGTAAACATCTTTTCCAAATGTAGGAATAAAGAAGGATGAAAGCCCCAAAAATTCATGGATACGGGAGCATCGGGATTCAGATGTTCGAGAGAACCGTCGGTATTAATATGCACAATCGTATTATCAATAGATTGAATTTTGGTATATTCTTTTATATTCAATAAATAATTATTATCGTTTGGTGTACAAACACCACGTGAAACTGTCCCGTTTTCCGATAGAGTTTTTGATAAAGCATAAGCAATCATGCTGTAAGCATCCTTATCATTATCCATCGAAAGAGAAGAAAGGTAATCGGCCATGACTTCAAAAGCATGTTTACCATAATAATCATCTCCGTTGATAACGGCAAAAAAAGTATTGATTTTATCTTTTGCCATCAAAATGGCATGTCCTGTTCCCCATGGTTTGCTGCGTTCAGGTGGACAAGTATAAGCCGGGGGTAAAGCATCCAATTCTTGAAGCACATAATCAACTGCTATCAAATGCTTATATTTATTAATAACAATTTCTTTGAAATCGTCTTCAATTGATTTTCGTATCACAAAAACTATTTTACCGAAACCGGCTTGCTTGGCATCATAAATTGAATAATCAATAATGGTTTCTCCATTCGGACCCAAGGTATCTATTTGTTTCAATCCTCCGTAGCGGCTTCCCATCCCGGCAGCAAGAATCAATAATATTGGTTGTTGCATTTATATTAAATGATTATTAACTGTTTATTATCTTAACACTTAAATTGAGCGCAAAAGTAGTCAAAAACTCAATCGAAAAAACCATCCGATAATAGTTTTTTGCTAATTGTTTTATTGGGATATTTAACTATACTGACGCTATCATTTCCTTATAAGATGGAAGTTCTTCTATGCGCAGGTAATCAAGCTTGTTTTGTTTTAGAACCACTTGTTCTTTTCCATTATAAAGCACGAGATATTTTGCTTGTAATTCACGGTTATACATGGCCAATTGATGGAGAGTGTTTTCGTTTATTTCTATGCTTTCCGCCTTACATTCCACTGCAAGCAATACAGAACCGTCGGGTTTAGCAACCACAATATCATATCGTTTTGTCAAGGAATTATAAACTACTTTTTTCTCAACCGAGATAGCTATTTCGGGAATATGTAACTCATTGATAAGATATTTCAAATAAGCTTGTCTTACCATTTCTTCGGGAGTGAAAGCGACATAGGCTTTACGTATCGGATCAAAGATTTTCTTTTTCCCGTCAATAATACGTATACGAAAACTGTCGTTCGTTTGCATATATATGATTATGAAACTAACATTCGGTTAAACAAACACAAAAAACTGTATTTAGATTTTTGCTTTCAGAAATTCATCAATAATGGCATCGATTGAAATACTTTCGGCTTCGGCACGATAGT